>DATLEZ010000051.1:0-23200 GCA_035525055.1 Acidimicrobiia bacterium
CCGGACCCAGTTCATGTCGAGTTCCCGAAGCCACAAATGTCTTTGTAGAATCAAGAATTCCCCGGGGGCCCATAGCTCAGCCTGGTTAGAGCGCATCCCTGATAAGGATGAGGTCCGTGGTTCAAGTCCACGTGGGCCCACAACTCACTCACCTGGGAGAACACCCAGCAATGGCCTTAGGCCTGGGAGAACGTCCGAATCTTGGGTCTCACCTCATCTCACGACGTGTATGCCAGGCTCTCCCCCATTTGACTAGGCTTGTGACACATACGTGACACAAACGGGTCGGCGAGATGGGAAACATCCAGCGCGTAAATCGCTCCAAACCATGGCGGGCCCGCTACTGGGGACCGGACGGGCGCCAGCACTCGAAGAGTTTCGCCCGCAAGATCGACGCGGAGCGCTGGCTGAAGGTATCCGAGGCCGAGTCGCTCACCGGCCGGTGGGTCGACCCGGCCGCCGGGGCAGAGCCTTTCGGTCCGTACGCCGAGGAGTGGATCGCAGTCAAACGTTCCACAGTCGGAGAAACCACGGCCACCAATACCGAGTCATTGCTCCGGGCGCGTGTCCTCCCGGAGTTTGGGGCCAAGAAGCTAAAACAGATCACCATTGCCGACGTCCGGAAGTGGATGGCCGCGATGACCGACGAAGGACTCGCCCCCTCCACCGTCTACACCTATCGGCGGGTCCTCTCCCAGATTCTCGACCAGGCTGTTGACGATGGCCTCATCTTGTCCAACCCGGCCAAGAAGGCGAAGCCGCCTTCCGTCCGACCACGGCGACAGCTCTTCCTAGGCGCTCGTGAGCTTCAGTCACTCGCCAACGAATGCGGCGACTACGGGCCCTTGGTGTGGTTCCTCGGATGGTCGGGCCTCCGGTTCGGAGAGGCGACGGCGTTGCGAGTCGGACGCGTGGACCCCTCGAGGCGAAGGGTGCGAGTCGAGGAAGCGGCCACCGAAGTAGGAGGACGTTTGGTCTTCGGGGCTCCTAAGACCCATAAAGCCCGAACCGTCATAGTCCCTCGGTTCGTCATCGACACAATCCAACCTCTCCTCGAGGGCAGGGACGCCGACGCGCTGGTATTCACTGCTACGAGAGGTGGGCCGGTTCGGCTGAACAACTTCCGGCGCCGAGTCTTCGCGCCAGCAGCCGAACGGATTGGGAAGCCCGAGTTGGTGCCGCACGACCTGAGAGATACGGCAGCTTCGCTAGCAATCTCGTCGGGGGCGTCGATCAAGGCGGTGCAAAGGATGCTCGGCCACGCCTCGGCGAAGATGACACTGGATGTCTACGGATCACTCTTCGAGGAGGACCTCGAAGTCCTCGCCGACCGGATCGAGGAACGCTACGACAACCTGTAGAGCCAGCAGTCAGTCCAGAAAAAGGGACGCGGAAGTGTTCCTCTGAGGGGGAATCAAGGCGACGCGGCGAGTGTGGGTAGACCCTCGGCGCTCTCACTCCGCATCACATCCTTCACATATAAGAGGCGCGGGGATTGGGCGCGACCTGGGGGAACGTACCTGTCGCCTCGCCATCGAAGTCCCAGGTCAGCGTGTCGCAGTTCGCGAATGCGATCGGCCGTGGCTTCCTCTATCCGCTGAGCTCTAAAGGTCGATGACTCTCAGCCAGTAGAGGTCGACGCGGAACCCGGCTCAGTATCGTCTGATCGATGAACTTCGTGACTCGAACTGAACAACCTGGGCACAGCTGCCCCACAATCTGACAGCCGCGCGAGATAGACTTGACGATGCGCGCGAACCGCGCGAACCGCTCACAGTGAGCGCGACGAAAGGGAGCGGACATGGCAGGGTGGCTAGGCCGGAAGTCCGGGAAGCGAAAGGATGACACGTTGCATCTGACTGCAACCGAAGTGCTCGAGATTCTTGACGAGAGATCACGGAAGTACCTAGGGGTGGCCGCAGACAAGGCGATACGAATGGCTGAGAACGGGGAGTTACCTGACGACCTGAGTGGGTCCATCGTCGGGTCTTGGGTAATCATGGCTAAGGGAGCCAAGGCCGAGAAGGTTTGACGGCCGACCCGTCGCGCTCGCCAGAGAGCGCAGTCAGAAACTTGGTGGACGAGCTGAACCAGACGCTCCGCCAGACCGTCACTGAATACCGCTTGGTAAGCGCGATGTACGGCCGCTGGGCACACATCTCCTTCACCGACGATCAACCAGTCCGACTGGATGACTCGCACTGGCTACACGTCATTCTCGACCTGTATTACGGGGACCGTGACGACGAGCGCGGTCAATTCAGAAGCCACGTGCTCAAGGCGATCTTCACGTATCTCGACTCACCCGACGTGGAAACAGGCGAAGTCCTGGCCTATCACCTGCACCCGCTGGACTTGGCAGGAGCGGGGTGGACCCTGGTGCCGCATCTGCACACTCCAAGGTCTAACGAGCTCGGCCACCACATCTACGTAGGCCGCTGCTGCATTGAAGATCTACTCGAGTACCTGATTCGAGAGGAGCAGGTGCCGATCGTGGAGCAGCAGCATCCCCTTGGGAAATCGCTGACGCAGGACGAACTGGTGCGACGAGCCACTACACGGCTTCACGACGGGCGCGAGCTTTTCCACCAGAAATTCAAGACCTGGCACGGCATGACGCCGATCAGCGACCTTCCCGATGAGGCACAGGACATTTTGAGGCAGTTGCGGTAGTGAGTTGCGTACCGCTGTCCCCGTCAATGGCCCAGCTTCTCGAGACGTTGCGGGCCTGGCCGGGAGTGGACGTGGAGTCACTGCGGACCCAACCGGAATGGGATCAGGCAACGGCCTGGGGGTGGGTGATGAAGTCGGGGGAGCTGACTGGAACGGGGCTAGCCCATGTGGGGGACCTGCCGGGTGGGCTCGTGACCGAGTAAAGGGATCTCTCTGGTGCCGAGTCACCCTCGAAAGAGGGGAATCCCGCGCGCCTCTCGGCGGTTCAGACCTCAGGCCGGTTCCGGTTTCCGAGGTCTCTTTGACGAAAAGTGTCCAAGCGACCAGGACGGCGAGTCCTCCGATCAATCCGATGCCGAGACTCCCTCCGATGAGGGTGAAGCTCAGGAAGTCTCCGAGGAGAGATCCACAATCGACGTTTGGCGGCGGGAAGTTGGCCGAGCACTCCCTCGGGAGGTTCTGTCGGGAAGCGATGAAGGCCCATCCGAACCACCAGACCCCCAAGACCTCCTGCTGCGAGGAGAGGGAAGCCCGACAACGCCGAGGACAGCGCCCGGCGCGCGAACGGAGTTCGTCCGTCTTGCCTCCTTGAGAGCCCTCAGGCGGATCTGGCATGAAGACGGGAGTAACCGGGTCTTCGATGAGCTAGAGCGTCATCGGAAGTCAGCCAGCCCCCAGCAACAGGTTTGGATCAACCTTGCGGATGTGTTCATCACTGCATACGAAGGACCACCGTGACATTCCTCTTGGGCACTATCGATAGCCCGACCCTCGTCAATCCGAACGACAACACCAAGACCGTGACGGTGGATCATGTGGCGGGAATCGCCATACCGCATCCGCTGACTTGATTTCCTACTGGTCGTACCTGGTCGTTAGGTGCGTCGGGAAGACAGTCCGAAGACGGACCGGAACCGACTTTTGATTTTGTGGCGGCGGCTGCGGCGTCGGAGTTCGACATGGGTGGCGTCGAAAATTTCTGAGTTGCCGTTTTCTGCTGCGCGGTCCCGTAGATGAAGTAGCTGTTCGTCGGTTGCGTTGCGCATCATCTCTTCAATTGCGTATGCCCGCTGGCTTTTCATAAGAATGTCCTCCTTCCTTCTGCCGTGATGTCAGTGGCCGGTATGGGATCCCCAAAGATGTTCCGGGTCCCATTGCTTAGCGACACTCGGCATCATTACGTCTCCGCTGGCATCGTGCATCTGTTCATTCGCCAATCTCCGCATCTACCTTTTCAACACACTCCCGATAGAACTGGACGAGGGCATCCTGTATGTCTTGATCGGTGAGATCCAGCATGTCCTGTGCGTCGCGGAGTGTCGCCGTGTACCCGTTTGTACCTCCCCAGCAGTAGAGCTCACGCGCGGTCAGACGCCCCAGTTCACCTTTTTGGGTTATGACCTCGATCTCGGAGAGGAGCCCGCTATCGCGGTCACAATCAAGCGCAATGGGATCCAGACCCACGCTAGCCCGTACCTCGTTGGCAGCGTCAAGACCATCGTCCCATCCCGTACAGAAGTGGTCTGGGATACGCTCGACGGAGACACAAGCCGAGGTCATCACAATAAGTAGCACGCCAAACATGCTGGCTCGGGATAGTGTCATCACTTCCTTATCACCGCGGTCCTTTCACATCGGTATGATCAGACCGGACCTCAACAAGGATGGCCGCGGCCTGAGCCGAACGTGCTTTGTGGCTAAAGCGGTTCTTGCACGTCGAGGACAAAGGAGGCCGATCCGCGTTAGCGGTTCTGCGCCCACTTGTAAATGAACGGCTGTTTGTGACCAGAAGGTGTTCCTCTTCAGACACGAATATGTCGAAGTACTCGGCATGCGGCCATGATTCTGTCGCGCTGCCGCCCATGGACACCTGCCGCTCAACCTGACTCGAGCGGAACGAGGCTAGAACGGCGGCCTGCCGTCCTTCTTGTGCCTGTTGGCCTCTAGCCACGAGGCCATTCGCCGCTGCCTCTCGGCAAGTATCTCCTGCGACTCCACCATGAACGTCGAAGGATCCCGAGTGCCAGGGTTCACAGGGTCGTATAGTGCGGCACCGTACTTGCTCATGATCTGTGTGGCTTCCACCACCATGGTGTAAGCCTCATCCTGGCCGCGATCCAGGCTGAAGATTAGCTCCATTGTTACAGCCGTCCCGGCGCTGATGTAGGTGTCTACCAGGGCGTCAGCCAGGTCGGCGACCTTGAAGATCTGACCACCCCTCCAATACCGGCGTGACAGCTCTGAAACCCAGTTAGACCTGAGTTTTTTCATCTCCTTCTTGAATGGTTTCGACTCTTTCTTCCCGCCGGGGAATATGAGTCGACCAGAGTCCAAATCCATGTTCCCTTCAACCCGAGCAAACGCTACCGATCAATCTGCTTTTACCGTGAAGCGATCTCAAGGCGCCGGCAGCTGTTGGGGTTCACCAGAAGGTGTCCTATCGATCGGCGTCAAACTCGGCTTCGCTTAGTCTTTCGTCAAGAAACCGGTCAATGTCCGTAGGGCGAAAGAGGACCCTCCTCCCGACTCGAATGCCGAGCACACCCGGCTTCTCCCGGCGATATCGCTGCGTGTAGAGCGCACCTGGGGTGAGCCGCAGATATTCAGCCGTCTCCTCGAGTGTCAGTAATTGCTCCCTCACACGGACGTCGACGGCAACCCCATCAACAGGGTCCAAGCACGTGAACTCGCAGGCCGCTACGCCGTCCCCGAACACGTCCGCCGACGGACCCGAGCCCGGAACAAGCCCCGAAGAGGACGACTCTCCGGTTAACCAGGACCAATCTCGACAACCAGCGCTCACACCGCCACCAGCCGTCGCCACACTCTCTCGACGGCAGCCCAGCGTGTCCACCCAGCGTGACTTGACAACTGTTAGGGAACTCATATCTGACACCGCTCCAGATCGGCACCTCGGCGCTCGGGAAGGGGGCCGGGGGGCCCTCTCACTCGTCTCGCGTCGCCTCCACGCTGTCCGAGAGAACGTAGAACCGGAAGGTCGTCCTTCCGGCCGGGCTCCGTTCGGGTGGGATCGGGTTGTCCTCGAACCATTGGAGGTACCGCTCATAGGCGTCGTGATCTACGAAATGCAGTTCGGCGATCCGGTAGAAAGACTGGGGCTGCTGTGCTGTTGGGGAGCCGGCGCTCGTCGAGGTGATGGGACGGACCACTGTGTTGAACACCAGTCGGTCCAGATGGGGGTTGGCGAGCAGGTCGGGAACGTGCACATCCCAAATCCACCGCTCGTACTCGTCGATGGATACTCCTGCAACGATGTCGTAGCCGAGAATGGCCTTAACGCCGGGTGGGCTCATGGGTTACCTTTCGGTGGTGGGCGGGTTCTGTGAGGCGAGCGTGATCCGGGCGAGCCGCACGACGGCTTCGTCGATCAGGGAGCCGTCTTCTGCCACGGTGACTGCACCGCCCTCTCTCCGGGCAGCCTCAAAGCGATCCACGATGTCGCGAGCAGAGGCGAACTCATCAGCCGTTGGAGAAAAGACGGCGTTTATGATCGGGATCTGGTCCGGGTG
This sequence comes from Acidimicrobiia bacterium, assembly GCA_035525055.1. Lineage (GTDB taxonomy): Bacteria > Actinomycetota > Acidimicrobiia > Spongiisociales > ZC4RG35 > DATEEG01. Next base: position 6,204 of record DATLEZ010000051.1, read on the forward strand.
AACGGCCGCCCGGCCTCCGTAACCCATGCGGCGCAACGCTTCTGAGGTCGTGCGTAGCGAATCCAGGTCGCGGAAGGCGGTCTCGACCGGACCGATCGGTGGATTGAGCCCGGCCGCCGCAGAGGCAACCACGAGGGCCGTGCGGATGGGATTCAGCTCGGGCCCGCCCGGAGAGGGGTGCATTCCCAGTTCGGCGACCAGGTCGGCCTCCCCGATTGACATGTGCGACACTCGGCTCGATGCGGCGATGCGCGGTGCGGCCAGGATTCCTGCGGCCGTTTCCAATAGCGGAGCGATCCGCAATCGGCCGGGCTCTATCCGTGCGGCTGCTTCGAGAGCGTCGAGCCGATCGGCCACGAACTCAACCTCATCCGTCGAGGAGACCTTAGGCAGGTAGACGCCGCGCAGAACCGGATGCACAACGGCAGCCAGGTCACGTTCGAGCAGGTCGGGTTGGGGGTTGACCCGCACCCACAGTGCGGTCGGGCTCTCGCTTTGTCGGGAAAGCCACGACCCGACGGTGTCCCTCGCGTATGTCTTAGCGGCGGGCGCAACCGCGTCCTCGAGATCGACGATCACCGCATCCGCCCCGCGTCGGGTCGCTTTGGCCAGCATGTCGGGCTTGTCGCCGGGCACGTAGAGGAAGCTCCGGGCGGGTGCGGCGGGCGGTAGGTGAGTAGACGCTGGCACGGGTAGGTTCCTTCGCTCTTTCCTCTTGTCGCCCAGCCTAACCCTGATATAGTTCGAGCGAAACGGTATTCCAGTGAGCGGAACGACGATGTCTCGGAACTCCCAGGCGCTGCAAGGGTTGCGTGTTCTCGACGTCTCAACGCTCTTCGCCGGACCCCTGGCCGCCACCATCTTGGGCGACTTCGGCGCCGAGGTCATCAAGATCGAGCATCCACGCGGCGACCCGGTCCGTTATCACGGGCACAGCAAGGACGGGGTACCGCTGTGGTGGAAGATGCTGAGCCGTAACAAGCAAGCAATCACCCTCAATCTGTCGAAGCCGGAGGGGCAAGCGCTCATGGAGCGGTTGGTGGAATCCACCGACGTGCTGATCGAGAACTTCCGACCCGGCACTCTGGAACGGTGGAACCTAGGCCCCGACCGGCTCCACGAAATCAACCGGAAACTGGTCATCGCCCGGGTGACCGGTTTCGGCCAGTTTGGCCCGTACTCCGCCCGCCCGGGGTTCGGTACATTGGCCGAGTCGATGAGCGGCTTTGCGCACATCACCGGAGAGCCGGACGGTCCGCCCACTCTCCCTCCTTTCGGGCTGGCCGACGGCATCACGGCTCAGGCGGCTGCCAACGCCATCCTCATGGCTCTGTACCACCGAGATGTACACGACGGCCCAGGCCAGATCATCGATCTGGCCATCATCGAGCCCATCCTGACCATCCTGGGGCCCCAACCGATCGTGTATGACCAACTCGGCATCTCCCAAACCCGGACCGGGAACCGGTCGGTGAACAACGCTCCCCGCAACACCTACCGGACCGCCGACCACCGGTGGGTGGCCGTCTCGAGCAGCGCTCAGTCGATCGCCGAGCGGGTCATGCACCTGGTCGGACACCCGGACGTGATCGACGAGCCGTGGTTCGGGTCGGGGGCAGAGCGAGCCAAACACGCCGACGAGCTGGACGAGTATGTCGGTGGCTGGATCGCCCGGCACGACTTGGAAGAGGTGGTCAAGGTTTTCGAAGAAGCACAGGCGGCGATTGCCCCGATCTACGACATCGAGCAGATCATGGACGACCCACAATATCGGGCCCTCGAGTCGATTACTTCCGTCGACGACCCCGAGCTAGGGAGTGTCAAGATGCAGAACGTCATGTTTCGCATGTCGGACACACCCGGGCGGATCCGGTGGGCCGGACGCCGCCTGGGAGAGGACAACCATGCCGTCTACTGCGACGGGCTGGGCCTCACCGACGGGGACTTGACCGAGCTAGAGAAGAAGGGAGTGCTGTGACCGCACCATTGGGACTGACATGGGAAGCCCTGGCCGGTGCCCGCCTGATCGACCTCGCTCATGCCTGGGAGCGCGGGATGCCGGTCTCGCCCAATCACCCGGCCTTCCAACTGGCCATGATGAGGCGCCACGGCGACATGGTCCGCTCCGATGGAGGTTCGGCAGCCAACGAGATGTTCCTGCTGGGGGGCCACGTCGGCACGCACCTCGATGCCCTCGGTCACGTCTCGCAAGACGGCCTGCTGTTCGGCGGCGTTGCGGCTGCCGGCTCGCAATCGAATAACGGATTGACGGCTCTCGGCATTGACACGGTGGAACCCATCCTGTGTCGGGGCGTCTTGCTGGATGTGGCAGCAGTTCACGGGGTCGACATCCTGGAGGCCGGCTACGAGGTCACGGTCGATGACCTGGATGCGGCCCAGGAGACGGCCGGGGTGGGTGTTGGCAAAGGGGACGCCGTTCTGATCCGAACCGGGTGGTCCGCCCATTGGAGCGATGCCGACCTCTTCCGCGGACAGGGGAGCGGTGCTCCCGGGCCCGGCGAGGCGGCCGGTCATTGGCTGGCAGAGCGCCAGATCCGGGTCGGCGGTGCTGAAACCATCGCTTTTGAGCTGGTTCGTCCAGGGGCCGGGCACGCCACGCTGCCGGTGCACAGGATCCTCATGGTGGAGGCCGGTATTCACATCATGGAAGTCATGAACCTCACCGACCTGGCCGCGGCCGGGGCCAACGAGTTCCTCTTCGTGGCCGCCCCCCTCAAGATCGTGGGCGGGACCGGATCGCCCATTCGACCACTGGCCGTCATCGATGCCTGACGGGCTGGTCGGCGTGCTGGGCGAATTCGCGGCACGTACTCGTTCGGCCGGATTAGAGGCGTACCTCGTCCGGGATGCCAAGGAGCGAATCCTCGACGTGGTCGGCAACAGCCTGGCCGCCCGGAGTGAGGAGCCGGCAGCAATCGTGTTGGCCGTGGCTCGTGAGACCGGAGGGGCGCCGCAGGCTACAGCTATCGGCAATGCTGATCGTCTGCCCGCTTCCTCCGCCGCTCTCGTGAACGGCACACTCGCTCACGCACTCGATTTCGACGACACTCACCTCCCGTCGGTGCTGCATCCCTCGTCTTCGATCGTGCCCGCAGCCATGGCCGCCGCAGAGGCCGAGGGCGCCTCCGGGAGCGAGCTGCTGACCGCGGTGGCAGTCGGGGACGAGATCTGCGTCCGGCTGGGCATGGCGTCCTACGACCCGGTAATCCGCAATTCGATCTTCTTCGAGAACGGCCTGCATGCCACCTCGATTGTCGGCACGCTGGGCGCAGCGGCGGCGGTGGCCACCCTGCTGGACCTCAGCGCCGAGCAGATCGCCCACGCCATCGGGATTGCCGCCAGCATGGGCGCCGGGCTCCTGGAGGCCAACCGCACCGGCGGCACGGTAAAGCGAATCCACTGCGGATGGGCGGCTCATGCCGGGGTCAACGCGGCGCTGATGGCCCGCCACGGTCTGACGGGACCTCCCACGGTACTGGAGGGCCGCTTTGGGTTCTTCCGGGCCTACTCAGACGGCCGATTCAGCGAAGAGGCGATCCTCGACGGGTTGGGCGAGACCTGGGAGATGCCCGGCATCTTCTACAAGCCGTATCCCACCAACCATTTCACCCACGCCGGCATCGATGCCGCTTTGGCGCTGCGAGCGCAGGGTGTTGAACCGGGCGAGATCGAAGCGATCGAACTAGGAGTGCCCGCTCCTGTGCTACTCACTATCGCCGAGCCGGCCGAACAGAAAGCCAATCCGCTGACTCCCTATCACGCCAAGTTCAGCGGCCCCTTCACGGTGGCAGCCGCCCTCGTGGGTGGCGGCGGGCTGGGGGTCTACTCCAACGACTTCACCGACGATACCCTGCACGATCCGGAACGTCTCCGCCTGGCCGGCCTCGTGCGATGCGTTGCCGACCAGGAGGCCACCGAGATCTTCCCCCACCAGTTCCCGGCCGTTCTGACCATTCGCCTCCGGGACGGGTCGGAGCTCTCCGAGCGGATTCGCTACAACCGCGGCGGCCCGGATCGGCCGCTCTCACCAGAAGAACTGGCCATCAAGTTTCACCTCAATGCCGGCCAGGCAATCCCCGCCAAACGAGCCCACGCCCTCGAGCAGGCGATCTGGATACTCGATGAGGCACCGTCGGTAATAGCCATGATGGAACTCACCCACTGAACCAGGAGGTGCCCATGACACAGGGATTGGCCGTGGTGGCCGGCGCTACCGGGGCGTTGGGATCAGCCATTTCGGAGGCGCTGCGTGGTCGCGGACTGACCGTTTTGGGCCTGGCCCGTCATGGCGGCCACCGCCCGGACCTCATGGAGGTTGATCTTCGGGACGAGGACTCGGTGGCATCGGTGAAGGATCGCATCGATGGTGTGGTGCGAGCCTTGGTCCACGTTGCCGGGCCACCGCTGGCGGGTGGCATAACCGACGTCGATACCGGATCGGTGCTGGAAGCCGTCGATGTGAAGGTCAACGGCCTGCTGCGTCTGGTGCGGGCCGTCGACCATCAACTCGCCGTAGGGAGCCGGATCGTGGCGGTGACCGGTCACCTCGGATACGACCCCGTACCGGCTTCAGTGGCGGCGGGCGTAGCCAATGCCGCCCTAGCCGCGCTGGTGCGCCAACTGGCCCGGGTGTATGGCCCGCGTGGAATCACCTGTCACGCGGTGGCACCCGGGCCGGTCGAGAGCCCGCGAGTCGATCGGCTGATCGAACACCTGGCGACTGAGAGCGGCCTCACTCTCGAAGAAGCGCGGGCCCGTCTTCTCGACGAGGCATCCGTCGATCGCTTTGCCACCCCCGAAGATGTGGCCTGGGCGGTTTCGCTTCTTCTCGACGAGCCGGCCGCGGTGATGAACGGCTCGACGCTGTTCCTGGACGGAGGTCGCCGAACGGCGATTCCATAACCGCAGTGTCCATACCCTCCCGGGCGGCCTAGCGCTCTTCCAATACACCCGATTCGGCCAGGTCATTCCAAACGTGCTGTTCGGCGATGCGCCCCTCCCGAATCACGAACCGGTCGCAAAACCGTATTCCTTGGAAGGCGACGCCGAGAAGGTTGATGCCGTGGAGGCTGCCCGTCGTCACCACAACAGTGTCCGGGCCCGCGCTCATCACATCCCAAGTTTCGTGGGTTTTGCCGATAGAGCGGTAGCGACCCTCCATCGCCGCGGCCATCTCGGCGAGGTCCTCGAAGCGGCCTTGCGGAAAAGATCATGACTGCGGTGGCGTCGAGACAGCGCCCGGCCTCTTCCATACGCCGCTCTCCCGAGGCGATGAGATACCGGCGGACCAATTCGAGGGGTGAGTTCGACATGCATCGGCCAATCCGTTGACACCAGTTAAGGAGCGATACTACATTCCGCCCTGCGAAGCGGAAACGGTGTTTCGTTGAGCGAAACACGAGGAGTCAACTCGGAAGGGGTCGACATGAGAAAGATCACGATCTACCTATCTCTCCTTCTTTCACTTGCATTGATCGCCACTGCGTGCGTAAGCGATGCAGAGGAGGAGACGACAACAACAACCACCACGGCGGCGCCCACGGATACCCCCGCGCCGGCAGCTGCCGACACGACGGAAGGCACTACCGAGCCTGCTGGTCCGGTGTTGATCGGCTCGATACATCCGCTCACCGGCGGCCTCGCCGGTGCCGGAAGCCGCATGGACAACGGCGCCAAAATGGCCGTGGAAGAGATCAACGCGGCGGGCGGTATCGCCTCTCTCGGTGGAGCTCCGCTAGAGCTGCTGTCGGCCGATTCGACGGGAGCGGCCGAAGTTGGCCAGTCCGAGGCCGAGCGCCTCATCGGTGAGGGCGTCTCAGCGATCATCGGCACCTACCAGTCCGCGGTGACCTCCAATGTTGCGGCCATCGCCGAGCGAGACGGCGTTCCGTTGGTGATTGACGTGGCTGTGGACGATTCCATTCTCGACCAGGGATACACCAATGTATTCCGGATTCAGCCCAACGCAACGAGCATGGGCGCCGCTGGAGCCCAATTCCTCAGCGAACTGGCAGGTGACGAAATCCAAACGGTTGCGTACCTTCACGATGACACCGGGTTCGGCGTATCGGTCGCCGATGCCTTCGAAGCGGCCGCCGCCGAGTACGGCATCGAGGTAACCACTCGGATTCCGTACCCGCCGTTCGAGGTCACCGACCTCACAACGGAAATGAGTCAAGCCGCGGCGGCTTCGCCCGACGTGATCGTGGTCACCGGGTACTACAACGACGGGCTGCTGGCCGCTCGGGCTGCCGCCGACCTCGAGGTCGATGTCAAGGCCGTGATCGGTATCGCACAGGGGGCGTACCACACGCCGCAGTTCGTGGCGGACTTCGGAGCCGGTGCCGAGTTGTTCTTCAACTCGAACTATCACTTCAACTCTTCCGATCCCAAGGTGCAGGATGTTCTCGAGAGGTTCGAAGCTGCCTACGGTGAGCCGATGGACACGGAAGCGATGCTCTCGTATCAAGCGATCTACGTGATCGCAGATGCGCTCGAGCGGGCCGGTTCGGCTGATCCTGCCGATGTTCGCGCGGCGCTCGCCGAGACCAACCTGTCCGATCACTTCATGGCCTACCCCGGCCCTATCACCTTTGATGAAACGGGCGAGAACGTGAACGCCCAGCCGGTCCTGATGCAGGTGATCGATGGTGCGGTCCTGCAGGTGTTACCCCTTGACCTGCGAGAGGCCGAACCGATCTTCCCGGGGACCTCCTGGAGCAGCAACTAGCTCCACAGCGAAGGAGACAACGGCGTGCGAGGACGGCCCAGGAAAGCAGCTTGGGCCGTCCTCGCAATTGTCGTGGCCGTCCTTCTCACACAATCAACCTGGTGGGAGACAAATCAGACGGTGTTCGCGCAGGCCGTTGTCTCGGGTCTGCTGATTGGCGGCGTCTACAGCCTGGTTGCCATGGGACTCAGCCTGGTCTTTGGCGTATTGGACATCATCAACTTCGCCCACGGGGCGCTGATGACCATCGGCATATATGCGAGCTACCTGCTCTTTGACAACTACGGGATAGACCCGTACGTGTCCCTGCTGATCACGATCCCGCTGCTGTTCGTGGTCGGTGTCGGTATCCAGCGGTTTGCCATCAATGCGGTGATGGATGCTCCCGTCCACAACCAGCTGCTGCTCACGCTGGGGATCGCCATCGTCATTGAGAACCTGGCCCTGGTCTTGTTCACCGGAACCCCGCGGTCGATCGAGCTCTCCTACGCCCGCAACGAGTTCGATCTAGGTCTCTTCTCATTGGACTTCCCGATCAGATTGTTCGGAGCCGTGATCACACTGCCGAAACTGATCGCCTTCTCAGTGGCTATCTTGCTTGCCGCTGTCCTCTACCTGCTGATCCATCGAACCCAACTCGGTACGGCCATCAGGGCGGCCGCCCAGGAGCCGGAAGGGGCTGAGATGGTTGGCATCGACGTGCGCCGGATCTACATGATCACGTTCGGCATCGGCGCCGCCTGCGTTGGGGCGGCCGGCGCATTGGTTATGCCGTTCTTGTTCGTCAGTCCAACTGCCGGCGCCACGTTCAACATCATTGCTTTCATCGTCGTCGTGTTAGGGGGAATGGGCTCGATACCGGGGGCTCTCGTCGGGGGTCTGGTCATTGGTCTCACCCAGGAGATGACGCAACTCTTTGTATCGGGATCGTCGAAACTGATGGGTGTCTTTGTCGTCTTTCTGGCTGTATTGCTGGTTCGCCCACAAGGTCTCTTCGGGAAGGTTCATCGATGAGCAAAATCCGGAAGCTGGCCCAAGCGTCGTCGCGAGACGTGATGGTTCTGGCGATCGTCGTGGCGATTCTCGCTCTCGTACCCTTCGGTTTCTCCCGCTTCAGGCTATCGGTTGCCATTGCCGCCCTCATCTTCGCGTTGGCGGGCATCGGCTGGAACGTCTTGTCTGGCTTCGCCGGCCAATTCTCGTTCGGGCACGCCGCCTACTTCGGCCTCGGGGCGTACACCGTTGCCGTCACGCTGACGAGGTACTCGATTTCTCCCTGGTTGGGTTTGATCCTCGGTGGGCTGGTGGCCGCCGTGTTCGGGCTCTTGACCGGCTGGATTTCATTTCGCTTCGGGCTCAAGGGTGCGTACTTCGCGCTGGCGACATTTGCCCTGGCCGAAATGCTCAGACTCACCTTCAACACTGTCGACTTCGTCGGCGCCGGCATCGGGATCACGATTCCGCTGGCGGGCGGCGATGACTGGGCCCGCATCCAATTCGAAGACACGCCTTCCCTGCAGTACTGGGTGATTCTCGGCCTCGTCGCACTCTCGACCCTGGCAGTGATCGGGGTGATGAAATCCCGTATCGGCAGCATGATGCTGGCCGTCCGAGAGGACGAGGATGCTGCTTCCGCCCTGGGTATCAATCCGCTTCGTGCCAAGCTGATAGCCATTGCCATCAGCGGCTTCATAACTGCCCTGGCCGGCGGTTTCTACACACAGTCCCTGCTGTTCATCAATTCAGACCTGGCGTTCGGTCCACTCGTATCCGTCCTCATCCTGCTTCGCCCGATCATCGGTGGAGTGGGGACCATCTGGGGCCCGGTCCTCGGCGCCGGCATCTTGTCGGTACTCGGTGAGGCGACACGAAGCCTCGTGCGCCAACCTCCCTCCTTTCTTCAGATCATCGAGGGAGTCAACGGGCTCGACCAGGTCCTGTTCGGACTGATTCTCGTCGTAGTGATCATCCGCGCTCCAGACGGCGTACTCGGCTGGTTCCGTCGACGTCAGCAGAGCAGGCCGGCATGAATCCCGTTCTCAGCGTCCGGAGTGTCACGAAGCGGTTTGGAGGTCTCACGGCCGTAAACGGCGTGAGCCTGGACCACGGTGAGGGAGAGATTCTGGGGATCATCGGGCCCAACGGAGCCGGAAAGACCACTTTGTTCAACGTCATCTCCGGTGCGATACCACCGGACGAAGGAGAGGTCGTCTACGGCGGGGAACGCATCGACCAGCTGGCGCCGTACAAGATCGCATCGCGCGGCCTGGTGCGGACATTCCAGGTAGCCAAGCCCTTCACCGGCCTGACCGTCCTGGAGAACGTGATGGTTGGGGCCTTCCTCCGTCGGCCTGAGCATGACGAGGCCAAAGCTCATGCCCAGGCGATGCTCGAGCGCACCGGGTTGGATGCACTGGCCGACCGGCCAGTCAAGGGGCTCACCCTCTCAGCCCGGAAACGCCTCGAGCTTGCCCGGGCGTTGGCCACCGACCCGACGGTGCTGCTTCTCGATGAGGTATTGGCGGGGCTCACCCCCACAGAAGGTGCCGAGATGGTGAAGGTAGTGCGGGCGATTCGGGACGGCGGAGTATCTCTGCTGGTCATCGAACACGTCATGGCGCCGATCATGGCGCTGTCGGATCGCGTCGCCGTCATCCATCACGGCGAGTTGCTGGCAATCGGCCCGCCTGCACAGATCGCCAAGGACCCCACTGTCGTGGCGGCGTATCTGGGAGAGGAGTTCCAGATTGCTCCGGATTGAGGGCTTGCGAGCCGGCTACGGGGATCTGATGATCTTGCACGGGATCGACATCGAGGTGAGGGAGGGCGAAGTGGTGGCGCTCATCGGCGCCAACGGCGCCGGCAAGACCACGACGCTGAAGACGATTTCCGGCATTGTGCGCGCCTCGAGTGGAACGGTCACCTTCGACGACCAGGCCATCCACAACTGGCAGCCGCGTCGAATCGTCTCAGAGGGTCTGATCCAGGTACCGGAGGGTCGCAAGCTGTTTCCCGACCTCACGGTCCGAGACAACCTCTTCCTGGGTGCCTACCGGCGTGGAAGATCGGAAGCCAACGAGACCGTCGATGAGGTCTTTGAGCTGTTTCCCCTGCTGCGAGAACGGTTTTCTCAGACCTCCGGGACCTTGAGCGGCGGGGAGCAGCAGATGCTGGCCATCGGCCGCGCCCTCATGGGCAAACCTCGCCTGCTCATGCTCGATGAGCCATCCCTCGGCCTCGCCCCGATGCTGGTCGCCGACACTTTTGAAGTGGTACGCGATCTCAGACGGCGGGGGCTGACGGTGATGCTGGTAGAACAGAACGCCGTCCACGCTCTGCAACTATCCGATCGAGCGTACGTGTTGGAGAACGGAAACGTCGTCTTGGAGGGGACCGGAGAGGAGCTGCTGAGCGATGATAGAGTCCGCTCGGCCTATCTCGGGCTGTGACGAGGGCGTGACCGGGGGCCGCTCGACCGCCCCTGGGCCGGCACCGCTTCGTACTCTGGCCGGTCAAGCCGTTGCTCTGTCCTGGCCGGACGTCCCGGCCAAGGTTCAGGACCGAACCCTGCTGGTTCTCTTCGATACCCTCGGCGTGATGCTGGCCGGGGCCGGCACTCCGGAGGTCCAAGCCCTGGCTGCGCAATTCCAGGAGGGGGGCGCGTCACCGCTGGTCGGGCTGGGGCGCACGTCGAGCGCCGATGCCTCCTGCTGGGTGAATGGCGCCGCCGTCTGTTGTCTGGAACTCGACGAGGGCAGCAAGTACGTCCGGGGACACCCGGCCGCCCATGTCGTGCCCGCCGCGTTGGCGGTCGCCGCCGGCCACCAGGGAGCCGACTGGTTGGCTGCGGTACTGGCCGGTTACGAGACGGCCGCCCGGTTCGGTCGTGCCACCCGGCTTCGCCCCGGTGTGCATCCACATGGAACCTGGGGAGCAACCGGCGCGGCAGCAGCAGCCGCCCGGTTGGCGGGTCTGGACGGTGACGGAATGGTGGCAGCCGTTGATGCCGCCTCCGGCCTGGCGCTGGCACCGCATTTCGAGTCGGCGCTCACCGGCAACCCGGTGCGGAACCTGTGGGTGGGCGCCGCTAATACTGCCGGCCTGGCAGCCGCCCGACTGGCTGCCGCCGGGGGGACGGTGCCGGGTGGGACGGCCGCTTTCACCCTCGGGCAGATCCTCGGTGAATTCGACCCGGACCCGCTGGCGGTCCCGTTCGACGAACGTTTCGAGATCCTCGGTGGCTACTTCAAGCGGCACGCCGCTTGTGCCTACACCCACCCCCAGGCCGACGCCATCCTCGCTCTGCGTGAGGAGGGACCGGTGGATGCGGAGCGAATTGAGACCATCACCGTTGAGACGTTCGCGATCGCCGCCGCCCTCGATCGGAGGGAGTGGCCGACCCGCCTGGCCGCCATGTTCTCCATCCCCTACGTGGCGGCGGTGACCCTCCTCGACGGTGCCTTCGGTCCGGACGCCACCTCCCGAGTTCGACGGGAGGATCCAGTGGTAGGCGACCTGGCTCGTCGCGTGGAGGTGAAAGCGACAGACGAGTTCGAGGCACGCCTGCCCGAGCGGCGCGGCGCGCGGGTCACGGTACGAATGAGAGACGGTTCGAAACGGTCGGCGGAGGTCGAGCAGCCAATCGGAGACGCCGCGTACCAACCGCTCGGGTGGGACGAGATCCGCGCCAAGCTGAGTGACCTGATCGGCGCAGACCGAATGATCCGGCTGGAGGGGGCGGTGCGGGCCCTGCCCGCTCAACCCGTCGACGTCCTGCTTGAAGAACTGGAGAGGAGTTGATTTGAGACTGCGTGCCATCACGCCCATCGTTGTGCCCGATGACGAGCTGGCCCGCCGGCAAATCCGATACGACGCGCTCTGTCCACCGGGTGTGAGCCTCCACCTGGATAATCTCTCTGCCGGGCCCGACCGGCTCGAGTCAGAAGAACAGATCCGGGAATCGGAGCGGCTCGTCTATGAAGAGGCACTGCGCACCGATGCCGACCGCTACGACGGCATCTTCCTCGACTGCGTTCTCGACCCGGCACTCGAGAACCTCCGGGACGACAGTCCGCTTCCCGTGTTCGGGATAACCCGCCTGGTTTCGGGCTATCTGGTATCGATGGGCTTGCGAATGGCCGCGGTGGCTCGCAATCAGGCGATAGCCGACGAACTGACCGCCCGCATCGCCGCGGCCGGATGGGCAGATGAACTCGAAGGCGTCGTGGTCCTCGACCTCTCCCTGGAGGACATCGCCGACACCTCCCGGTGGAACGCGGCAGTGGCCACCGGGTTAGCAGCCGCCCGCCTGAGGGTCGATGCCGTCATCAACGGGTGCTCCGCGGTGGAGGTACGACCCACTGATGATGGTCCTGCGGTTCTCGACCCAACGGCTCTAGCTCTCCGTCTGATTGGTGCCGGAATCGACCTGTTCGAAGGTGGGGACCGATGAGCGACCTGTCGACCGACATCCTCGTGGCCGGGGCGGGGGCCGCGGGCCTGGCGGCAGCTCTGGCCGCATCCGACCGGGGCCTCGAAGTCGCGGTCGTGGAAGCGAAGGAGACCTTTCGGCAAGGCAGCAACACCGCCATGAGCACGTCGATGGTTCCCGCCGGAGGGAGCCGCTGGCAAGCTGCGGCCGGCATCGACGATTCTCCCGGGTTGTTCTACGACGACGTAATGGCCAAGACCAAAGGTGCTGCCAACCCGGTGGTGACCGGGACGCTCACCACGGTGGCACCCGAGCTGGTCGCCTGGATGGCCGATCGGGGCGGAGTGCCTCTCGAGTTAGTCACCGACTTCCAGTATCCGGGCCATTCCCGCGACCGTTGCCACACCGTCGCCGATAGGGCAGGCCGCACTCTCCACCGGCACCTGCTCGAAGAAGCGGGCCAGCGGCCCGAGATCACGATCATAGTCCCAATGCGGTTGGTCGATGTGCATCACAACGGATGGCGTGTCGAGTCGGCGGTGGTTGAGACACCCGACGGGAGCCGGGAGGAGATGGGGACGGGCTCGGTAGTGCTGGCGACGAACGGGTTCGGTGCCCGCCCCGATCTCGTGTCCCGATACATCCCCGAGATAAGGTCCGGGTTGTACTTCGGTGGTGACGGCAGCACCGGTGACGCATTGGCCATCGGCAAGTCGGTGGGCGCCGATGTGGAGTTTCTGGATGCCTACCAGGGGCACGGCTCGGTGGCCTCGCCGCACGGGATCCTGGTCACCTGGGCGACGGTCATGCACGGAGCCATGCTCCTCAATGCCGAAGGGCGGCGCTTTGGCAATGAGACGACCGGCTATTCCGAGTACGCCGTGCCGGTGCTCGCGCAGCGGGACGGCCTGGCCTGGGTGGTGCTCGATGAGCGTATCGATCGGGCCTGCCGGACGTTCAAGGACTACCAGGACTTGCTGGAAGCGAAGGCCGTGCGTTGGGTGGACGACGAGCAGTCGTTGGCGGACCTTCTGGGTGCTCCGGCCCCGGCAGTGGAGTCCACTCTGGCAGTAGCCCGTTCCGCCGCCTCCGGAGAGACGGTGGATGAGTTCGGGCGGACCTTCTGGGAGAAGCCTCTCCGACCCCCGTACGGCGCCGTGAAAGTCACGGGGGCGCTCTTCCACACCCAGGGCGGGTTGCGGGTCGACGCCAACGCCACCGTGCTCCGCAACGGAGCGCCCATCCCCGGGCTGTATGCAGCAGGTGGGGCAGCCGTCGGTATCTCCGGCCATGGTGCGGCCGGTTACCTGGCCGGGAACGGACTGCTGTCCGCACTGGGTCTGGGCTACCTGGCTGGCCGCCACGCCGCCACCGGAAACTGACATGTCAAACGCGGGTGCGAACCCGCCGGACAGAGGAGTAGTGCGAATGTTCGATCTGGTCGTGAAGAACGTGAGGGTGGTGCGACCCAACAAAACCGACGCCGAGTCACTCGACATCGCCATCCAGGACGGGAGCATCGCCCGACTGGCGGCCGATATCGATCCGGCCGAGGCCGTCCGGGTGTTCGACGGGAATGGCCTGCTGGCATTCCCGGGCGTCGTCGATTCCCACATGCACTTTGGTATCTACCACCCGCTGGCCGAGGACATCGTCTCGGAGAGTCGCGCCGCCGCCAGCGGGGGTGTCACGGCAGGCATCAGCTACATGCGAACCGGCCAGTACTACCTCAACAAGGGCGGGCCCTACGCCGACTTCTTCCCCGACGTCCTCGACATGAGCGAGGGTCGGTCCTACATCGACTACGGCTATCACCTTGCACCGATGATGAACCAACACATCGATGAGATCCCCGAGCTGATCGATCGATTCGGCGTGCCTTCGTACAAGATCTTCATGTTCTACGGCAGTCACGGGCTGCACGGCCGCTCCGATGACCAGAGCTCCTTCCTGATGACACCACCCGGGGAGCGGTACGACTTCGCCCACTTCGAGTTCATCATGCGAGGTGCCCGGGCGGCCATGGACCGCTTCCCGGATAAGGCCCGGAACATCTCGGTGTCGCTGCACTGCGAAACGGCAGAGATCATGCGGGCCTATACGAAGATGGTGGAAGACGCCGGGGAGCTTTCGGGTCTGGCCGCCTATAACGCCGCCCGGCCACCGCACTCGGAAGGCCTAGCCATCACGATCGCCTCATACCTCGCCCACGAGACCGACTGCACCAACATCAACCTGTTGCACTTGAGTTCCGCCAAGGCGATCGACGCGGCCCTCCGCATGGCTCAGGTGTTTCCGCACATCGACTTCCGGCGAGAGGTGACCGTGACCCACCTGCTGGCAGACATCGATACCGCCAACGGCAACTACGGCAAAGTCAATCCGCCCATTCGGCCACGAGAGGACGTCGAGGCACTCTGGCAAGCCGTCCTCGACGGCGATGTCGACTGGGTGGTGAGTGACCATGCCTGCTGCCGGGAGGAGATGAAGCTCGACCGTGACGACCCGGAGAACATGTGGCTGGCCAAATCCGGTTTCGGCGGTACCGAATTTCTCCTCTCCGGTGTACTGAGCGAAGGAACCAAGCGAGGCCTGCCCCTGCATAGGGTGGCAGAGCTGGTCTCATGGAACCCGGCGCAACGCTATGGGTTAGACAAGAAAGGCACAATCGAGGAGGGCTACGACGCAGACCTGGCCCTTGTCGATCCGGACGAGACATTCATAGTGCGGGCCGCCGATTCAGAGTCGACCCAGGAGTACTCCCCGCTCGAGGGCCACGAGCTGACCGGGAAGGTCAAACACGTTTTCCTGCGCGGCACGCAGATCCTGGACGGAGGACGGGTGATCGGCGAACCTACCGGCCGCTACCTGGCGCGCCCCACCGGCTGAGATCAGGACTCAGGCGGGCGGTAACCCATCTGACGGGAAAGGCGTTGGCCGGCCTCGACGATGAGGGCGACGGCGGCGTCCACCTCTGCCCGAAACCTCTCCGCCGGGCCGCACAGGCTCATTGAAGCGATCGGTGTGCCGCTGTAATCGAGGATCGGCGCGGCGACCGAGCCGGCTCCCGCCTGCCGCTCGCCGTTGGAAACGGCGAAACCGGCCGACCGGATCGTGGTGAGTTCGTCGAGCAACCGGGCGGGATCGGTGATGGTCAGGTCGGTGAAACGCTCGAGATCGACGGTCGAGATGTACTCATCGATCTCCTCTGCCGTCAGATGCGCGAGGAGAACCTTCGACGAACTGCCGGCATGGAGGGGAAACGACCGTCCCAGCGGTACGGTCATCTTCACTTCACGGGGCGGCGTGACCTGGTCGATATAGACGCGATGCCATCCCGAGCGGATCGACAGGGTGGCCGTTTCCTGAGTCTTCTCGGACAGATCTCTGAGCACCGGATGAGCGAGATCGCGTACGTCGACATGGCGAAGGAAACTGAGTCCAACGTCAAGAGCAGTCGGCCCCAGCAAATAGCGGTGAGTTGCCAAGTCAAGCTCGATGAATCCCGTAGTTCGCAAGGAGTTGAGGATCCGATGTACCACAGCCTTGGAAATGCCCAACTCCTGAGCGATTTCCGTCACCCCGAGGGTCCGGCTGTCGGCGCGGGCAAACGCCGCCAGAACCTCGGCAGTTCGCACGACAGTTGCGATCGTTTGTCCCGCGGATTTGTCTGTCATGTATCACCGGAAGGGTCAACGCCAGTGTAACGCCCTCGTTCCGCCGGGTGGAACGAAGGTCCGATGGGTGAACGGGCCCATAGCGAATGGGACCGCGCGGGCGCGCTCTCTTCTCAACAGTTCAACCTGGCACTGTTGGCCGCCCACTCATCCGTTGGCCTTCCCCTCACCAAGCAAACCCGGGAGTGGACAGAGGCCGAAATCGACGAGATCGAAGAGCAGAACCCTGACTATCCAGGCGATCTTCGCGCACAACTCGAAAGCGAACCAGCCTCCCCGAGATTCTGCTCGGCATTCGGTCAAGCTAGAGCTGTGGTCGCGGTCTGGCTGCCCGCCTCCGCCCTCGAGCGCGGCGAGGAGGCGTTAGCAAGTCAACTTGGGGACGCACCGACCAGGCGCATCTTCTGGATCCCAATCGATGCCATCAACGGAAGCACACCGACTCTCATTGAGGGGGTGCCCGATCTCCTACGGGGACGAGGCTGGGTGCCGACGACGACCTACTGGTCTCGTGTAATCCCAGGCCGTGCGAAATCGCAATATTGTTGGCAGGTGGTCTAAAGACCGCAGGTCCAGCAAGCGCACCTCGGATGTCGTCGACTCCGGTGACTGCCAAGAGGTCTGCCAGCGGCTCCACACTCTGATGGATGAGTGCCAGCTACGCCGGACCCGGCGTGCACGGCGCCCTCGCCGCCATGGAAGAAAATCTCCAACTCTGCATAGCTCATCACCGCCACCCGTAACTTCCAAGGGACAGGAACGTCACGCCGATGATCCGCTTGCGTGATGTAATGGGGCCCGACGCGTGACACACCTGTGACACAGGCGACCCGACCGAGCGCGAATGACCAGGATATGGAGGGATCACAGTGTGGTTAGCGCATCCCTGATAAGGATGAGGTCCGTGGTTCAAGTCCACGTGGGCCCACCTCACATTTCCCCTAGTAGACCGAGATATCCCGCCTTCGCTTACTTGAAGGGTCCTAGCGTCGCCCGTCGCATGCTGAGGAGCCTCTACTTACAGCGCCGCTTCTACCGGGTGTCGACATCGTCAGCCCGCGATCAGTCATCGGCAATACTCCGGATCGTCGAGTCCTCGAATGTGGATCACCTGACCTTGGCGTGGCGCTGAATGCCA
>DATLEZ010000052.1:0-3223 GCA_035525055.1 Acidimicrobiia bacterium
GACGGCGAGATGACCTCACCTCGCGACAACGCGGCGAAGAATTCGTGGACGTCGGCAACGTTGCTGACGAGTCCGCCAGCGGACCACACCGTGGTGGCGATGGCGGTGTAGTCGAAGTCGACCGGTACAACCGAATCCCCCAGCTGCTCGGTAAAACCTTCGCGAGGAGTCTCTCCCTGTTCGTAATGGCTCAGATAGGTGGCGTCTAGGCCGATGGGATCGAGAATCCGTTCGCGTAGGGCTTCGTGGTACGGCTGACCGGTCACCTCCTCCACGAGATGTCCAAGGACCATGTAGTTGGTGTTGTTGTACCTGAACCTGGAGCCGGACGGGAAGCTCATGCTCTCGTCTTCGATCAGTCGGTAGAGCTCGTCGGGAGTCCAGGCTGTCGAATACCCATCCTCGGTGTTTCCGTAGATCGCTGCCTGCGTGTAATCGGCCAGCCCGGATCTTTGATTCAGGAGGTAACGGACGGTGATCTCGTCTGGCAGGGAGAGCCGAGGGACGTATGCAGACGCCGAGGCGTCGAGATCGACCAGACCATCGTCGACAAGGGTCAGAACCAGAGCCGCCGTGAACGCCTTGGTGATGCTGGCGATGCGGATCGGGTCATCGGTTCCGAGGGGCGTGGCCCCTTTGTCGGCGGCACTGATCGACCCGTCGGCACTGACCAGAGCCAAAAGGACCGTCCCGTGTTGCGGCTCGTTTATCTGATCGAGTAGCTCCCCGAGGGAACGCTCCTCGGCGTCGGTACAGGCGCTCAGAACCACAGTCGAGACAATCAGACAGATAGCGAAACGCATCGCTAGCAAATGTTACGCCAATGGAGCCAGTCGTCTCGGAGAACCCTCAAAGCTGATGCGACTTCCAGCCCGGTTTAGGGCCGCAATCCTGGCTATTCCAGAACCGCCCACCAGCTAATTCCTCGGGTTCTCGCCGACCAGCGCATAACGCGCGCACGGTTACCTACGAATCGGTCGGATCACGTGCGCGCTATCCGGCAGATATGGGCCGGGGCGCTGCCGGTTTGACGACGCCCCAGTCCACTGGGCTTACCTTGTCGCTCCGGCCAGGTAGGTGGCGACGATGTAGGTGGCGTGACGGTCGAGGGATCCCCGAACCCCGGTCGTAGCGCATTGTCGTTCTGGGGTCGGCATGCGACGCCGCCTCCTGGACGTCCCGGAGCGGTGCTCCGGCGTCGAGGGCGGCGGTGATGAACGCGTGCCGCAGCGTGTGGGGAGTGACCCGCTTGTCGATCCCTCCCCTTTTCGCCAACCGTCGGACGATGCGGGCGGCGGCGTGACGGTCCAACCGGGCGGTGGCGTCGCGGTTCAACAGGATCGGCCCTTCGGCGCGCTCGCCGACACATGGGGCGATGGCCCGTCCCGTGCGAGGAGCAAGCTGAACATGCCACACCTCCTTCATCCCCCTCGGATGAAGGACCAGACCTGCACGGCCAGTGCCGGCTCAAGTCAACACCTAACCGAGCACGACGTGACGCTCTCGCGCACCTTCTGAAATGCTTGTTATCCGCCCAGAATGGTTGTTTTGCGCTATCGGCATGCTCAGATGTGCCGGGGGTGAAGCGAGCAAAGATCATCCGATCGGCAGGCCGCGTCCTCTGGCGGGCGGTGGCCGATAGCGTCCTTAACAACTCAGTCGGTCTGATATGAGATTCCATGATGGTCGAGGAATCCCATGACGGTTTCGGCATCGGCTCCGAAGCCGGAGTTGAGGTACTAGGGAACGGCTATTTCCGCGCCGGAACTGTCGATCACTTGACCACTGACCCCAATGTCAAGGAGCCTGGTCTTGGTTTGAATCCCCCACACCGTTCCTTCGACGTCGAGAATTGGACCGCCTGACTGGTGTTTGATGCCTGGCAATGAAGTCTCTACTAGGTGCACTGGATAGGGCGGCGGTGTTGGTTTGACATCGAGGATGAGGAGCCGAGTCGTTATTCCTTCGGTGGGAAACATCGCCGGCGTTCCGATATTGAACTTGAACTCGCCGCTCTCATTGTCGAAAGCGACCTCTAGGTTGTGAAACGGGAACCCCATCCTGAGGATGCCTGCTCCTGGCTTCATCGGGCCAGTCCGAAACCGTGCTCTGTCTGTCCAGCTCTCGGGGAGATTCTCAATCTCAAAGACTGCTATGTCTGCGGCCTGGTCCAAGTAGTAGGTCTGTCCGAGCCGCATCTGGTTGGCACCGAGCCATACTGTCGCATTCGGGATCCGGGAATCTCCCTTAGCGTCGTACATCTCTTGTACGAGTTGAGCCGTGTGGGCAGAAGTGACCCCCCAATTGTCGTTCACCACCCATGCTCCGAGACCCATTGCCACCTCCCCGTTGGATCTGCGAATCGCAGTCACGAATGGGCGTGTGAACTGCCGACCTTTGTCAAACGCTGACTGGAACATGTTCCGCACACGTTAAATCGGCCCATGCCACTGACGTCCGGGGGCACCCATAGCGATGTCCCGACCCGAGCGAGACGTGCCGATAGGGCGCGCATCGGAGTGTTATGCGCCTAGATCGGACGGTCTCGGATGGACCCTCGACGTCGCGGGAGTTCTGAGACTTCTCGTCTCTCGGTTCTCCCGGGAGCCCTGGTCGCTTCCCTCTCGGGGCTCGACTTGGTCGCCGTCCCCCAACCTGGTCTTCTTGGGCTCCGCGGTGCTTG
Organism: Acidimicrobiia bacterium; assembly: GCA_035525055.1. Classification (GTDB taxonomy): domain Bacteria; phylum Actinomycetota; class Acidimicrobiia; order Spongiisociales; family ZC4RG35; genus DATEEG01. The sequence continues at coordinate 2,684 of DATLEZ010000052.1, forward strand.
TCGGCCTCTACCTGTTCGTGCAGAAGCGTTGGACCGCCTCCGGGGCCTCCTATCAGTTTTGGCGATGCCGGTGGTGGCGGGGTGCTGCTGGGAGCCTGGCTGGCCGGGGAGCCGATGACCTGCGGTGTGGCGGCGGGGTCATCGTCCTGGGCGGCGTGTATGCTGGGCGCCCTCCCCGGGTCGGCGGGGCCTTCCGTGGCCCGCCCAATCGGAGGTCGCTCGTTCGGGAGTTCGAGACCCGGGATGCTTCCCAGACCACGACGAGGAGGTATGAAGGTGACCACCAAGGCGTTCGACCCCGATGCTTACAAGGCCGCCCAGCGACGGGACTGGGATCAAGCGGCTGCCGGTTGGCGAGGTTGGTGGCAGCATTTGGAAGGGATTGCGGGTCCGGCGGGGCATCGTCTGGTCGAGCTGACCGGAGTGTCCACTGGCCAGCGGGTCCTCGATGTTGCCACAGGCATCGGGGAGCCGGCCATCTCGGCGGCCAAGATGGTGGGGCCCGAGGGACGGGTAGTGGGCATCGATATCGCTCCCGAG
>DATLEZ010000053.1:0-16319 GCA_035525055.1 Acidimicrobiia bacterium
CTGTGAATCGTGCGCCCACTACTCGACCAACGCCTCGTTCAACCCGGTACTCCAAGCTCAACGCGACCACGCCGCCGACCGCGACCAGCACACCCGCGCCGACCTGTTCCAAATGCTCCTCGACCGCAACCAAAAGGCCCAAACATGACCACCATTACCCCCATATGCAGAAATCCCTTGACACGATTACCCACATAAGTGCCGATCCAGCGCACTCTGATCGAAAATCGCTAACGCACCAGACCAGTTGTTATGGACGCGCTGGCGGCGGCGGATTGATCCGATCGGCGTCGTAGGTGATCCCATGGTGGATCTGCGTTGGCATTGCTTCGAGGGCAGGGTCCTCGATGAGTTCTCGGATTAGAGCTTCGCCACCGCCTATGTAGGTCCAGGCGAAATCAATCTCGGTAGCAACACACCAGGCTCGATCCTCGGGCCACATGAGATTCGCCGACTGCCAGTGCGGTTCTTCGCACATCGATTCGCCGATGCCTCCTATGGGGCCTGACAGCAGGTAGTAGGCGCGGTTTGGGAGCTGCAAGGTCGGGGCCGGGGGTGGTTGCTGAGCCCTGCGCCGTTTCCGTCCGGGACGACCGGATGTGAGTGGGGCGCTTCCGCCTGGGCGGATCTTCAGGTCCCCGAACCCGTCCCACGCACAGAACCACACCTGGTCCGATGTCGGGGTGTACTGGGCCAGCAGGTCACGCAAACGGTCCGTGTACCGACGCGGCAGCGAACCGACGTCCGGTTCGAGATCCCACAATCCGGGCGAGTTCTCCCCGGAGTGCTCCCACACCCCAGAGATGTGGGGCCATTGCATCTCGGGATGGACCGTTCGGCCGTTAGCGACAGCAATGTCAGACCAAGGGACTGGCACCTCTTCGCCATTCACGATCCGGATCGCAGGATGGAATAGCCGAACATACGCGTCAAAGCCGTCCGGGATGACCGACCCAACGTCCGTGGCGAAGTCATGAATAAGGTCGATGATCCAACCTGCCGGTGATAGGTCGTTCTGCAACTCGAGGGATCCGATGCGCACGACGACGAGGCTATCCACGCCCCTCGAACCACACCGCACAGATCATTCACCGATCTAGTCCAAACTAAGCAGCTACCGACCCGCTCAGTAACCGGCACTAGGCGCTACCCGTCCCTTTGGCGAAAGCCCTCGGTCACCGGACTGACAGGGTGATTGACACTGAGATTGGAGGGGTGCGAAAAGTCAAAGGTCGCACTGGCGATGTGCATCCGATCGCACTCGTTGAGGTGGTTCGGTGATCGCTTGGAAAACTCGGCTGCCGTGCTGTTCGAATGCAGCTAGAAGGATCCGATCGTGCTCGGCTAGAACCGCCGATGTCTCGGTGGGATGATCCTCCCAAAGCCAGGTCGGCCTTCAACGTCGGTGAGGAGGAAAGCATTCTCGGCCCACGTCGGTTCCCGCGACGGGGACCCTACCTAGGGTTGAGAGGGGTCCCTGCAGCACCCTCATCGTCGGTCCAGAAACGAGGGTGCCTCCCATCGGCGACCCGGCTGTTGCCCGGTGTGGTTTGGTATCGTGCCTGACGCTGGCGCGACGAGGAACATTGCACTGTCCGATATGCGGTCACGAGAACCGTCCGGGGGCGAAGTTCTGCGCCCGATGCGGTAACCCGCTCGAAGTCATCTGCCCCGTGTGCTCGAGCACGTCTCCGGCTGACGCCAGTTTTTGCTCAAATTGCGGTAGGAGCCTTGCGGAGGCCACCTCCGCCCTCGCCGGGCAGGATCCCACTCGTTACGTGCCGCCCGAGATGCTGACGAGGTTACGGGAGGCACGAGCTACCGACACGATGCGGGGCGAGCGTCGCACCGTCACGATGCTTTTCGCCGACATCAAGGGATCCACCGCCGCCGCCGAGCAACTCGATCCTGAGGATTGGACCGAGATCATCAACGGGGCCTTCGAGCATCTGATCGCCCCGGTCTACAGATACGAGGGGACCTTGGCGAGACTGTTGGGTGATGCGATTTTGGCCTTCTTCGGGGCGCCGATCGCCCACGAGGACGACCCGGTCCGAGCGGTCAGGGCAGGCCTTGAGATCACCGAGGCCATGGAGTCCTATAAGGCCGAGATCGTGGAGCGGTGGAAGATCGTGATCGATGTCAGGGTGGGGATCAACACCGGTCTGGTGGTGGTGGGCGAGGTCGGTTCGGACCTTCGGGTGGACTACACGGCGCTGGGAGACGCTGTCAATTTGGCGGCTCGGATGGAGCAGACGGCGGAGCCGGGAACAGTGCGTGTCACCGCCGACACGTGGAGCCTGGTGGCGGAACACTTCGACGGTGAGGAGATAGGTCTGGTCGAGGTAAAAGGAAAGAGCGAGCCGGTGACGGCGGTCCGAGTGGTTGACAAGCGAGCTGTCGCGGTCGAAGGTCCCGGAGAGCACGTACTTTTCGGTCGTTCTGAGGAGTCGGCCTTTCTCGTGGCCCTGCGCGAGCGGCTGCTGGGTGGGTCTGGTTGGATCGCTTCGGTCATCGGCGAGGCTGGGGTAGGAAAGAGCGGGTTGTTACGAGCCTTCCGCGGAAAGACCGCCGAGACACTCCCGACCGCGTTTGTATATGGACAGTCGGGCCACCTCGGTTGGATGGGTGCTTTCACCAAGTCCTACGACGCCTCGATTCCCTACGCAACCATCCGCGATCTCCTCCGTCGGTGGTGGGAGCTCGATCGGGCGATCGATCCCTATGGCTCGGTTCGTGGGGCGGTGAACCAGGTGGCTCCAGGTGTCGAGCCTGTATACCTCGGTTATGTCGTCGGGGTTCCGTTGCCCGAATCGGAAGCGGAGTTCCTCGGCCGATTGGAGCCGCCCGTTATTAATGCTCGAACCCGGGAAGCGGTCACCTCATATCTGGAGGCCGAAGCGGGGCGTCGGCCTCTGATCGTCGTCCTCGAGGATCTGCATTGGGCAGATCCGATGTCTCTCACGCTTATCGAAGGCATGCTGGACCTCGCTGAACGAACTGGTATCGGGATGCTGCTATCGATGCGTCCTTATCGGGACGAGCCCACATGGCATATCCACGAGGTGGGCCAGCGCGACCATGCCCACCGGTATCGCGCCATCGAACTCGGGGCCCTGTCGGATGACGTAGCCATGACTCTGCTCAATTCGCTCTTGTCGCCCGCAGACGTGTCCGACGCGACCCGTGTCCGCATCCTCAAGCGGTCGGATGGAAACCCGCTCTTCATCGAGCAAATGGCGGGAGCGATCAGGGATGCCGGCGGAGGGCTGGACGAAGGCCTGGTTCCCTCGGGTCTCTCGGCGGTGTTGACCTCTCGGCTCGACCGCCTGGATACGGGATCGAAGATGGTCGCTCAGGTGGCGTCGGTGATCGGCTCTGAGTTCGACCGGCGTACCCTCGCCTCCCTCACTGGAGATGAGGAAGTGGACCGGCGGGTGACGGATCTGCTCCGTCGCGAGATCCTCGTCGAGCGCCCAGGGGGGATGCTCAACTTCCATCATGCCCTCATGCGTGAGGCGGCATACGCGACGATGCTTATACGCACCCGTCGGGAGTTGCATCGCCGGTTGGCCGAGCACCTGGTCGCCGATGACCCACAGGCCGTCCAGGAGATCGCCTTGCATTACGTCGAGGCGGGGGATTTAGCGGCGGCGTTTCCGCATCTGATCGTGGCAGGGGAGAGCTCCGCTCGGTCGATGGCGCTGTCGGACGCGATCCGTCAATTCTCCACCGCGCTCGACAACATCCCCGCTACCGCCGATCCTGACCTTGTTGTACGAGCCCATGACGGGCTCGGATCGGCCTATAGCCTTGTTCCCGATCTCACCCGGACCGACGCCACTTACCAGCGGCTGGCCGACTACGCCGACAGCGCCGGCAGGCCTTCTGCCAAGGTGACTGCTTTGAACCGCCTCGCCATGACCACGGCGATGATGGCGGGGGATCTAGACATGGCGAGTCGATATCTCGACGAAGCCATGGTGCTGGCTCGTGAGTCGGGGGATGAAAGAGGTTTGGCCGAGTACCACATGAACGCCTGCACCATCGCCGGTCTCAGCGGCGACCTGGATGCGGCCATCGGCCACGATGAGCAAACCATTCAAAGAGGGGGTGACCTGGGCGCCGTCGAGATGCGGGCGGAAGGGATGGCCCGGCTGGCTACCAACGCTGTGTGGTTCATGGACTTCGATCGGGCCGACTCCGCCGTCCGGGACGCCCTCGAAGCGGCGAGGGATCTCGGTGATGAGCTGGGCGTCGCAATCGTCAAGGTGATGGGCCTGTCCCGGCTCCGTCTGCGGGAGGGAGACTTTAGGGGGGCCCTCGAAGCGATCCGTGCAGATGAGCAGACGCTCGTCAGGTATGCCTCGTTCTACGCCCCCTTGGCCGGGATATTTGTGGCTTCACTCCAATTCGACCTCGGGGACGTGGAAGGCGCCGTAGTCCGGTTGGCGGAAATATCGGAAGGGGGTATGCCGTTGTATGTCGCTACTTCGTCGGCGACCCTCGCCCGAATGTATGCGTCGCTCGGTATTACCGAACCTCTGAAAGAGCTCTCCGACTCCGCAGTCAGAGCGGTCGAGGCACCCTTGGGAGTCTTTTTGGCTTCGTCGGTTTGGGCTGATCTCGGCTTCTCGGCCTTCATGACCGGGGACTTCAAGACCGCCGGGGAGCGCTTCGAACGTGGCTTGGCGACATCGTCCTCCTCCAGTTACTGGGAGAAACCGCGCCTACTCATAGGGCGGGCCCGAGTGCACACGGCGCATGGTGAGTATGAAGAGGCGCATCGTGCGCTCGACGAGGCTCAGACGTTCCTCTTGGAGAAGGAACTACGTACTTTCGACCACCTTCTCGGGCACGGCCGCGGTGAGGTGCTCCTGGCGGAAGAGAGAGCGACAGAGGCATCGAGGTTGCTGACGGAAGTGTTGGTGATCGACGAGGAGCGCGGGCTTCGGGTTCCCTTCGTCGAAGCGGCGGCGACGGCTTCTCGGGCGGCCAATGCCAAAGGGGATTCCGAGCTGGCACATCGCCATCTCGCGGCGGCGAGGGCAAAGGTGACAGAGATGACTTCGACCGTCGTCGACCCCGTCCTCAAGGCTGCCATGGAGAGCTCTTGGATGACTCGACTAGATGAACCCGTAGTTAGCTGAGCAACCCTCGAGTAGGCAGGCCGAGGCGTCTAGACTGGCCTGGCCAAGAATCCGTGTAGGCGACACATCGTCAATCACCTCGAGATTGCCCCTACTGGTGTCAAGGGGATCGGCGATTCGGGTGTGCTAGACGTGCCGCAGTAACCTCACTCCACCCCTGCGATACAGGAGTTATGGCTTCCCCTTCGACAGTGTCGTCCAGAGATGGGACTGAGATCGGTTACTGGAGTAGCGGCGAGGGGCGGCCGCTGGTTCTGGTGCATGGAACCTCGAGCCTGCATACCACGTGGAATATGGTGACTCCGATACTGGCAGAAGCTAGGTCGGTCCACGCCATCGATCGTCGAGGGCGAGGGGCGAGCGGCGACGGCGACCGGTACACCGTCGAACGTGAATACGAAGACGTCGCTGCCGTAGTGGAAGCGGAGTTCGCTTCGGCTGGAGAGCCGGTAGTGCTGGTGGGTCACTCTGTGCGCTTTCGGAGCAGCCACTTTGACCGACACGCTGGACAAGCTCGTCCTGTACGAAGGTTGGCCCGTAATGGGATCCAGCGGTGCCGCGGCCGATGAGATCGGGGTGCTGCTCGACACCTACTTGTCCGGGGGTGACCTCGACCGGTTGCTTCAGACTTTCATTCGTGAAGTCGTCCAGCTCAACGACGAGCAGGTGTCGTATTTTCGTTCCTTGCCGGGCTGGTGGGAGTCCCGGTTGGGGGGTGGCTCATACGATCCCGCGTGCCTGGCTCGAGAACAGAAAGCGGTGACCTCAATGAGTGAAAGCGTGGCCGAGCAGGTGCCTGGTCTCACTCCTGTCACGATCACGGCGTTCGCAGGGCTGGTTTTGATGGTAGGGATCAATCTTGCCGCTGTGAAAGTCACCGTCGAGGAGCTCGCGCCAATGTGGAGCGCCGGGCTTCGATTCGCGGCCGCTGCGCTGATCCTCGGGGCCGTTGTGCTGGTTGGGAGGCATCCGCTGCCCCGCGGTCGGGCTCTCGTCGGGACTCTGCTGTTCGGCTTTCTCTCGTTCGCCGCGTTTTTCGCGTTTGTCTACTTGGGGATCCAGCGCCTTCCCGTAGGTGTCGCTGCTCTCCTGTTCGCTTCAGTGCCGTTGATGACGTTCGCAGCCGCGGTGCTGCATCGATTGGAAGCGTTTCGGTGGCTCACCCTGGCCGGCGGCCTCCTCACGCTTGGCGGGATCGCCGTTATGACAGGCGGTACTGGCAACGGGTCGATCTCCGTCGTTGGGGTCGGAGCGATGCTCGCGGCGGCCGGTTGCGCGGCTGAAGCCGCGATCATCGCCAAACGATTCCCGCCGGTTCCGCCGCTAGTGATGAACGCCATAGGAATGTCGATCGGCGCGCTGATCCTTTTGGCGCTGTCGTTCGCGTCCCGCGAGGCGCATTCGGCCCCTAGGGAGATCACCACCTTACTCAGCCTCGCCTACCTGATATTGGTCGGCTCCATCGCGACGTTCATTACGTACCTGTTCGTGCTTCGGCGTTGGACGGCGTCGGGCACGTCGTACATGTTCGTGCTCGCCCCGGTGGTGGCAGTGGTGTTCGCGTCCCTATTCCAGGGCGAGCGAATCACCTTCCGGCTAGTTGCCGGTGGGACCTTGGTCATCGCCGGGGTATACGTGGGCGCTCTCCTTCACATCGGGAAGGCCAAGGTCTCCGAGCGTCGCACCGAATTAGCCCCCACTGCGGCCGCAGCCCAGGCGGCTCACTCAGAGCTGTCAAATTTCCCCGCCGATTGCATTCGCTGCCCCTGAACCGCCGAAGCCGAACCATGTCGTCGCGGTGGCTATTGCTCGAGGGCTTCGCCACCATCACACCCCGCTGAAATCCGATGTGGCGCATTGGGTTCCTGTCCGGCTAGCCGGTTGCTATTTCTCTTTATGAAGGCTTGCCGGCGGCTTGCGATGTGATTTGTTCGATCGGAATCGGAATAGAGGACCCCGGCATGGGTTCATGAGCGGACAAGTCGTCTTGGATACGATCACGAAACTCTCTCATGTCCCGGTGGGTGCGGTCAGCTCTCATCTTGATCATCGCCCGGGCCAGTGAGCGTTTCAAAAGGGTTCCGGTTGGCCTGGTGACAGCCTGGTTGAGCTTCGTTCCCGCCTCGTTCGGGGTAAGTCGGAAGTCGATCAGAATGTGGGTTGGTCGACCCGGGAACGGCATTTGCTGTCGTAGCAGAACACGTTCAAAGAGTTTCCACTCCAGGACCAGTTGGGGAATGGTCATCTTGCCGTGATAGCACCTATATGTTGCTGCCCGGGGTGGTCGATCCAGCCCCAGGTGGACGACCACCCGGTGGGGCGGGTCGAGGTCGACGAACTGGCCTCGGGCGGTCATGCCGTTGGCCATCTGCAGACGGGAGGGTCCCCCGGGACGGGGATCATGGCTCGCTCCCACTCGCTGCCATCTCGCCCATTGCTCGGAGTCGGCCAGGTACGCGTCGACCTCGGCGGGCGGTGCCGCCACGAACCGCTCAGTGGAACTTCGCCGGCAAGTTTCTCGAACCGAGATGTGTCTTCAAACCGGCAATCACTGGCTTTTGGGCCGAGCAGGATGTGCCGATCCCGGACGGTCTCAGATATGCGTCTTTCCGCAACAGATTGATCGATATGTGTGGTTTCAAGTAAGCCCGTAGAACTCTTCTTGGACTCTGGGGTCACCGATGAAATAGGCATCTCGAATCAGCCCGACTTCGTTCATGTGAAAGACGTACACCACTCGATCTTCAAGATGCCGTTCACCCAATTGCGCCTTGGTGGTCTGAAGGACCACCGTGTGGGCGTCGTTTGCCAGGATGTCATGAACATCGATTTCGAGGCTGTCCTTTGATAGCCCGATGAGTTGGCGGATTACCGACAAGATGGCTTCCTTGCCCTCGATCTGCCCGTCAGCGCCGTACAACACAACTTCATCGGCGAAAGCTGATATGAAGCTGTCAAGGTCCCTTCGGTTCAGGGCCTGGTAGGCCTTGGCGACGACTGCGACGTTCGGGTGAGACATCTAGTTCATCCTGCTTCAGGACCGTGTCGAACCTACCCGATGCACCCGATGGGTGCCGATACGCGTGAGTCCGAGATATGGGTGACATCGTTAGAGTCCTTCTACGATGTCGCCACGGGATGTGCCGCCGAGCGTCGCCAACTCCTCGAAGTCTCGATTCATCACGATCCGCTCTGCAGCGATTCTCGGCCTACTCCTAGTCGGGTTCATCTTGTTCATTGTCACTGCCGATGCTGCCGGGATCATCCAGTCGGCACGAGAGGAGAACCAGGTGATCCGCCGCCTTCGGAGGAAGCCATCGCAGGAGCAGAAGCGCCAGGTGAGTCCATTCACCTCGTCGGTGGGCGAGCCCTGCTCGCAATCGGGGGATTGGGCTTGATCGCCCTTTTTGCTAAGCCCGAACACGGTGGCACAGCTCTTCAGGTCGCTGCGGTGATGACGGGAATCCTCATCACAGCCCCGATCGTTGGTGATCCTGACAACGTGGGAGGCATGGCAGGGCCGATCGATCCGCTATTCGTGATATTGGCCCTGCCGGGTCTGGTCGCAGCAATCCTGGCGAAACCCTGGCGAGACGTGCGGGCCTCCAGGCGGAGGCTGTCAATCCTCATGCTTGCAGCCATCGGAGCAGTCCCGATCGTCTGGTATGGCGTCGGTCAGGCCCTGATCCAGCGCAACACATTTCCACCATCGGCGGATCCACATCACAACGCACACTGGTGGGCGATGTCCGCTCTGGCGTTCGCTGGAATCCTCGTCCTGAGCGGTGCCGGTCTAGGCCTCCGCGGCTGGCGTGTCGGAGCTACTGCAGTGGGGCTCTCGGGAGTCGCTTTCGGGGTTGCATCTCTCGTCGCTCCTGAAGCTGCCTCCGCCGTCTCGTTGCTATGGAGCATCGCGTCCATCCTGTGGGGACTGGCAATTCTTGCAGCGCTGGTCCACCCCACCGACGACTCGTACCGCTAGCGCATAACCAGGCCCGCCAAACCCCGCGCAGCCAATCGAAACACCATCCGGGATCCGGCACGATGCGCTACCCGTCCTATTGGCTGAAGCCCTACCGGACTGACAGGGTGGTTGACACTGAGATTGGAGGGGTGCGAAAAGTCAAAGGTGGCACTGGCGGTGCGGTCCTGATCGGTGGGGTTCTCTACTTCGCGGGTAGGCCCCATGTCGGGTTCTGCTCGCTCGGGGATCGGTGTGTTATCGATCCTGATCGGGTTATCTGCGCCACGGGCTTTCACCTGTTTGATCAGATGAAGGCCTTGGAAAACGCCACTGGAGGTGAGGAGAACAGGACCATCGACGGATCCGCATTCTGCTCGTTGGCAGTGTGAGCGCGAGTGTCGACGATTTCGGTGGTTTGCTAGCAGTCATCCTCAGCCAGCAACGGGAAGGCCGCTGAGGAGAACTCGCTCAACAGCTCAGGTGCTTGCGATGGGGGTAGGCTCCTCCGGTCGGGAGGGCCTACGTTGGTCGGGTTGCCGTCGGGCACGGTGACGTTCCTGTTTACCGATATCGAGAGTTCCACACATTTGTGGGAGGAGCATCCGCAGTCGATGGGTGCTCTTCTGGCCGAGCACGATCGGATGCTGCGGTCAGCAATCGAAGTCAACGGTGGATTTGTGTTTTCCACGGCTGGGGATGCCTTCTCCGCCGCGTTTCACCGTGTTGGCGACGCGGCCAACGCGGCGGTGGCGGCGCAGGTGGCTGTATTCGGTATGCAGGTCGCTACCGACGCCCCCCTGCGAGTCCGAATGGCCTTGCATGTGGGCGCAGCAGAGGAGCGGGACGGCGATTACTTCGGCCCAGCACTTAATCGGTGCGCCCGGGTGCTCACGGTGGGTTGGGGCGGTCAGATTCTCGTCTCCCAAGCGGCCCGCGAGCTCCTCGAGGGTGTTGAGTTGGTCGACCTTGGTGAGCACCGGCTCAAGGACTTGACGCGATCCGAACACGTGTGGCAACTCCGCTCGCCTGGTTTGATCGAGGATTTTCCTCCCCTCCGCAGTCTCAACCCCCGACGCCACAACCTCCCCGTCATGTTGACCAGCTTCGTTGGAAGGGATCGGGAGATCGGCGAGTTGGAGGCGCTTCTATACACCCACCGGCTGGTCACTGTCACCGGTCCTGGTGGGGTCGGTAAGACCCGCCTTGCCGTGCAGGTTGCCTCGGAGGTGACCGACCGGTTTGCTGACGGTGTCTGGTTGGTGGAACTAGCCGCGGTCAGTACGTCTGACGTGTTGGCCCTTGGGGTGCGGAGTGCTATGGGATTGCCAGAGCAACCGGGCCGGAGCTCGGAGGAGACCCTGGAAGAGTTCGCGCGTACCAAGACCATGCTGGTTGTCCTCGACAACTGCGAGCACCTGCTCGACTCGGTGGTGCCCCTGGTGGAGAGGATGCTGCGGGCGGGAACCGAGAGCCGGGTGCTGGCGACCAGCCGTGAGCTCCTAGGCCTTTCCGGTGAGAGAGTTCTGTCGGTTTCGCCATTGGCGCTCCCCCTTGAGTTGTCCGAACCGGCCTGGGTGCGAGAAAACCCGGCGGTGGCACTGTTCTTGGACCGGGCTGATCAGGCCGGGTTTCGGCCGACCGATCAACAACTTATCAAGGTCGCCGCCGTGTGTCGGCGCCTTGACGGTCTCCCCCTGGCTCTCGAACTGGCGGCGGCGCGGCTAAGGGGCCTGAGCCTGGAAGACGTCGCGGTCAGGCTCGAGAACCGTTTCCGACTGCTGACCTCAGGGAACCGATCTACCCTGCCACGCCAGCAGACCCTCGAGAATGCCATAGCCTGGAGCTACGACCTGCTCGAGAATCGGGAACGGACTCTCTTCGCCCGGCTGGGCGTGTTCGCAGACAACTTCGATCTCGCAGCGGCAGAGGCGACGGCCGGGTACCCGCCCCTGGACGAGTTCGACGTGGCGGACCTGCTCGCCCGACTCGTCGACCGTTCCATGGTTACCCGGGTTAGCTCCGGGGAAGCCGGCCGCTACCGCCTACTTGAGTCATTGCGACAATTCGGCCTTGCCCGTCTGACCGAATTTGAGGACGAGACCATCCCACGGCACCGACACGCTCAGCATTTTCGGAAGTGGGCTCTGGCCAATGGACCGGAAATGCGCGGACCGGGCCAGATTGAGCTCTACCAGCGCATCGATCGAGAACTACTCAATATTCGGACCGCCATTACCTGGTCTTTGAATCACGACGACTCCGAGACGGCTGTCGACCTCGCTGGGTCCTTATGGTGGCATTGGCAGGTGCGGGGCCGCTACCGAGAAGGTCTTGACCTACTGGGCGAAGTGGTAGCGGCCGGGCCTCCGTTCGGGCTATCGCACGCCAGACTTCTCACCGGCATGGGCCTGTTCGCAACTGAGCTCGACCTCTACGACCTGGCTGAACAGCATTTCGATGCCGCTGAGGACATGGCCCGGCGAGGAGGCTATCAAGGGATCGTCGAAGAGGCCCTCTCGTACAAGGCCTTCCTGGACATCAACCGCGGAAATACGGACAGGGCCCGCGCTGTCCTCGACAACGTCATCGCTTCCGCCATACAGGGCGGCCGGCTCGGAACCGCTGCAGAGGCTCGGTTCACCCGAGGTCAACTGAGCGCCTCGAGCGACGAACCCGAGGCGGCCGCCGAGCTGGCCGAGGCACTCGACCTCGCCGAACAGGCAGGCGACATTTGGCTGGCCTCCGGTGCGGCAGCCTTCCTCGGTCGGACCCTGATCCTGGCCGGGGACTTCGACCAAGGCATCCGACTATTGGAACGAAGCCGCGGTGACCTCCAGGCGGTGGGTGATCCGGTCGCCGAAACACTTATTGCGACTGCGCAGGCGATCGGCGAGATCAGAACCGGCAGATTCACCGAGGCGCAATCGTCCCTGGCGACAGGTCTTGAATTTGCCGAACTCTCCGGCAGCCCTGCCCAAGATTATTTGACGATGGTTTGGGTCGCCGACTGGCTGGAGCAACTCGGCCGGCATGCCCAAGCCGCCCGCCTATCTGGTGCTCTCCATTCGATCCTCACCTCGATCGGCTTCAAGTCCCCGCACGCCGAGCAGGCGGCCATGACTCGTGTCGAGGCAGCCTGCCGCAATGTCTTAGGGATCAACCGGTTCGACACGGAGCACCGCGTGGGTGAAGATCTCGACCTGCGCGCAACTTTGGCCTTCGCCAGGCAAGCCCTCGCCGACGTCACTGTGAGCTCCTGAGCGATCCGGGGAGAGCCCCATTGGCTGAAGCCCTCGGTCACCGGAACTGACAGGAGTGGTTGACACTGAAATTGGAGGGGTGCGAAAAGTCAAAGGTGGACTGGCGATGCGAGCCGGATCGGTGGGGCTCTCTACGTCGGGGGCAGGCCGCTCACGGTACCTTTCGGTGGGCGGCGGTCAGGTCCCGTCGATGAGGAGCAATTCCGGCTGCAGACCCTCCCTGAGTTCGAGATCCGGCCGGTATCTTCCCTCCACGAGGATATCGACCGTACCTGGTGCCGAAGCGACCATCAGAGTGATCGCCGAACTCGTCGGCATCCCTTTTTCGGGGGGAGATGGATCGGCAAGCAACGAGCCCGATCAGATCGATCTGGGCGAGCGAGCCCGCAACCTGATTCCGAGATACCTGGCGGTAACCCGTCGCGATCAGCCGAGTGGCGTCAGCATGTAGTGGAACCCATGTCACCGATTAGGACGGCAAGACCGCCTGTCCGGAAAGAACGGTGGCTTTTAGTTTGGGGTTGGGTTTGAGCGGACTAGCGGTTGACAATCACCACTTCATAGGTGTCTGCCGTCGGTGGGAAACCAGTATCGAACTTGGCGTTGACCACTGCCAGCAGATTGCCGGAGCGAGCCACCGTAGTCGGCACCTGGAAATTCGAACTGGTGATGAGATTCTCCACCGATCCGGATGAGAGGTCCGGACTGAGGTTGATTTCGGCGATTTGATTGAGGAAATTCTGTACCGCGTAGAGCCGGCCGGCCTCAAAAAGGATGCCGTCTACGAAGGGCACGGCCACGTCTTCGATCGAAGAGCTGTCTCCGCTGTCGGGATCAACCGTAAAGAGCGCACCGAGACCGGAATGGGCGACGATCAGCGTCTTGCCGTTCGGAGTCGCGGTAATTCCGTTCAGGTTGAAATCGAATCCGATGTTGGCGGCGGGTCCCTCGACAACCAAAGTGCTCGGGGGTCCAAGCGTTCCTCCGGGTCCGATCGGCACCCGGTAAAGGTGCGGCTGGGCGGAGTCCGTAAACCAGGCTGCGTCCTTGGTCACCACCACATCATTGATAACGGCGCCCAGCTGGAAGTCGGCAACAGCCGCGCCGGTACTCAAGTCATAGACGTACCCCTGGCCGGTGAATCCGCCAGCTACGAACAGCAGGTCGTGGCTCAGGTCGACCTTGAGCCCCAGCGCCTGCCGACCGGCGGGTGCGTCGATGAAACGTTCGGCGTCACCGCTGCGGAGGTCACCCCGGAAGATGTCCCCGGTGAAGAGCTCTCCTGCATAGAAAGTCGACCCAGCGCCGGTGGCGATCCCCTCAGCCGAGTTGGCACCCGGGAGGACGATCACGGCAGGTGACGGGCTGGCCGAGCCGGTGGTGGCAATTGAAATCAACCCCAGCACGAGCACAAACATTGTTAAGCGACGCATTCGCGACTCCTCTCCCTTGTCCCCAACTCACTATACGCAAGGCGGCTATCGGTTGCCGAGAAGCAGCCCCTTCCGGAGCCGCCGATCTCACTCTTCCGCGGAATGACCGACTCGACTGGCTCAGTCGTCCGTCGTAGGTGTCGAATCGAGTGGTCGGAGCCGCGGGAGAGTTGAAGATTGGAGGGGTGGACCCCCGGCGGCGGGGGTGGATGGAGGGGAGGGGTTAATCACCTCACTCGATCCGGCGCTCCCGTCTCGAGGATTGACAGGCCCTCGGTCATTAGCTGACAGGGTGGCAGACACCGAAATTGGAGGGGTGCGAAAATGTCGCCAGCGGCCCAATACTGACCCCTTATCAACGGTCTACTTCTGACCCCTTCTGTCGGATATCCGCCACTTCGGGTGGTGGTTACCGGATCCTGGCGGTGTTGCCGTTCAGGAAGGAAGGAAGTGCTGAAGGTGGAGGATTGGGCTGAGATCCGGCGGCTGTATCGGGCTGAGGACCTGTCGATCAACGAGATCGTCCGACGGTTGGGGGTGTCGAGGAACACGGTGCGGGCGGTGGTGCGTTCCGATTCCCCGCCAGAGTTCAACCGTAAGCCGCGCCCTTCGGCGGTTGATCCTTTCGAGGGTGAGATCCGCCGGTTGTTGTCGGAGTATCCGCGGATGCCGACCACGGTGATCGCCGAACGGGTCGGTTGGAGCCGGGGGATGACCATCCTCCAGGATCGGGTGCGGGAGCTGCGTCCTCTGTTTGTGCCTCCCGACCCGAGTGGGCGCACCGAGTATCGGCCCGGGGAGTTGGCCCAGTGGGATCTGTGGTTCCCACCCACTGCGGTTCCTCTCGAGGACGGCTCGGTGGCCAAGCCGCCGGTGCTGGTGGGAGTTACGGGCTATTCCCGGGTGATGGTCGGGGAGATGATCCCCTCCCGGGAGGCCCACGACATCTTGTCCGCTCACCTGCATTGCCTCGGCGCCCTCGGTGGGGTTCCCCGCAAGGGGGTCTACGACAATGAGGCGGCGTTGGTGTCCCGCCATGGCGGTAAGGCGACTTTGACCGTCCCTTTCCAACGGTTCCGGGGAACTTTGGGGATGGGAGTGGTGATTTTGAGACCGGGCGACCCCGAAGCGAAGGGGCTGGTGGAGCGGGCTAACGGCTATCTGGAGACGAGCTTCCTCCCCGGCCGCCGCTTTTCCTCCCCGGTCGATTTCAACACCCAGCTCACCGTCTGGTTGGAGAAGGCCAACAACCGGATCCACCACACTCTGCGGTGCCGGCCCTCCGACCGGCTCTTCGAAGACCGTAAGGCGATGATGGCCTTCCCGCCGGTGCTTCCCGATCCGGCTCTCCGTCTCAGCGTGCGGCTGCCCCGTGATCATTGGGTGCGGGTGGGGACCTGTGACTATTCGGTTCATCCCAAAGCGATCGGCCGTCGGGTCGAGGTCCGGGTCGATCCCACCGAGGTGGTGATCAGCTTGGCGGGGGAGGTGGTCGGTCGCCATCGCCGCTCCTATGCCCGCCATCGCACCGTCACCGACCCCGACCATGTCCGTGCCGCCCAGGCTATGCGAGTCGCTTCCGCCACCTGGACCGGGATGAAGACCGAAACCGACGAGGTCGAGGTCAGAGACCTTGCGGTCTACGACCGTCTCACCGGGGTGGCGTGATGGCCACCAAGAAAGGAGCCAACCGTTCCGCCTCCGACCTGGCTTGGCTCTGCCGGGCTCTAAAGGCTCCATCCTTGGTGGCGTCGGTCGAGCGTCTGGCGGAACGGGCCCGAGCCGAAGGCTGGACCCATGAGGAGTTTCTGGCCGCCTGTCTGGAACGGGAAGTGGCCTCCCGCCAAGACCACGGCGGCGAGAACCGGATCAAGACCGCCCGTTTCCCCGCCCGCAAAACCATCGAAGACTTCGACTTCGATCATCAACGCAGCCTCAAACGTGACGTCATCTCCCACCTCGGGACCCTCGACTTCGTCGCCGGCAAAGACAACGTGGTCTTCTTAGGCCCACCCGGCACCGGCAAAACCCACCTCGCTACCGCCATAGGGATCAGAGCCTGCCAAGCCGGCCATCGGGTCGCTTTCGCCACCGCCGCCGAATGGGTCTCCCGGCTCGGCGAAGCCCACACGGCGGGAAGACTGCAAACAGAGCTCACCCGCCTCGGACGCATACCGCTGCTGGTGATCGACGAAGTCGGATACATCCCCCTCGAAGCCGAAGCCGCCAACCTCTTCTTCCAACTCATCTCCTCCAGATATGAGCGGGCCTCGGTGATCGTCACCTCCAACAAGCCCTTCGCCCGTTGGGGAGAAACCTTCGGAGATCCGATAGTGGCCGCCGCCATGATCGACCGTCTCGTCCACCACGCCGAGGTCATCAACCTCAAAGGAGACAGCTACCGCCTCAAAGACCGCGACCTAGGAAGAGTCCCCAATGACGACGCTGCGTGACCAAGAGGGGTCAAAAGTGGACCGTCACCAGGGGGTCAAAAGTGGACCGTTGTTGACAG
>DATLEZ010000054.1:0-11585 GCA_035525055.1 Acidimicrobiia bacterium
AGCGCGACACGAATCGGACTTACGGCAAGGCGCTTGGTAACCTAACGTGGCCAACCGGCAACCTTCCGCGGTAGCTCAATTTGGCAGAGCAGTGGACTGTTAATCCATTGGTTGTAGGTTCGAGTCCTACCCGCGGAGCAAAATTCTGACCAGCAGGAACGTCGATTTCTGCCCTCTGACCAGGGATAACGCTCCTCCAAGTGTTCTTTCGGCATCTTTCCCCGTTTCACGGCGTTTTGCTACATTTCTAGTTGTCGTGTGCAACAATGTGAAACAGAGGGGGTATGCAGCATGGGATCGATACAGCGCGTAGACCGCCCCAAACCATGGTTGGCTCGCTATCGAGGTCCCGACGGGCGTCAGCACTCGAAGGCTTTTCGGCGGAAGGTGGATGCCGAGCGGTGGCTGAGGACGGAGGAATCCCGTGCAGATTGGGGCGAATGGGTGGACCCAGCAGCCGGGAAAGTCACCTTCGCGGCATGGGCTGAAACCTGGCTCGAAAGTCTTGACCTCAAACCCGCAACCCGCGCCAATTACCTTTCCAATCTCAACTCCCGTGTGCTCCCTAGCTTCGGTGGGGAACAGCTCGCCAAGATCACACCAGCTCAGGTTCGGGTATGGCAGACGCGGCTCAGGGACGAAGGTCTTTCCGCAGCATCGATTCGCCAGGCCCGTCAGGTGCTGTCCGCGGCACTCGACATGGCGGTAGCCGATGGGCTGATTGTCCGGAACCCGGCTGCGTCGGTGAAGCCTCCGAAGGTTCGGCCCCGGAGACAGCAGTTCCTCACCGCTGAGCAGGTCGATGCCTTGGCGGAGGCCTGCGACGACCAGCAACGCAGCGCCGGGGCTGTCGTCTTCTTCCTCGCCTGGTCCGGTCTGCGCTGGGGAGAGGTTGTGGCTCTCCGTTGGGAGAACGTGGACATCGACCGGCGCCGAGTTGAGGTGAGAGCCTCGGCGACCGAGGTGTCGGGCCGCTTGGAGTGGGGGAGTCCCAAAACGCATGAGGTGCGTGCCGTGATCCTTCCTCAGTTCGTGATCGACCGGCTCGGACCCCCAGGCCCACCAGAAGCGTTGGTGTTCTCTGCTCCACGTGGCGGGCCTTTGCGGAACTCCAACTTTCGAAAATCGGTCTGGGACCCGGCGGTCAAGGCGTCAGGGATGCCTACGGATCTGGTTCCGCACGATCTCCGGGACACGGCAGCAAGTCTGATGATCGCCTCGGGAGCGTCGATCAAGGCTGTCCAGCGCGCTTTGGGCCACTCCTCCGCGGCAATGACCCTCGACACATACGGTGGTCTCTTCGAAGACGATTTGGAAGACCTGGCCGACCGTATGGAAGAGCGCTACGCCTGAGCAACCGCCTCTTGACCCGTTGGCTGCAGTCCAGGTTGTGGCACACTGTGGGGATGAGTCGGGTCGAACGTGTCGAAGAAGCGGTGAAGGCACTTGACGCAGACGAGCTCGCCCAGTTCCGCGCCTGGTTCGCTGAGTACGACTGGGCGGTGTGGGATCAGCAGCTGGAGCGTGATGTCCGGGGTGGGCGGCTCAACGATCTAGCTGACGAGGCCCTCCAGGACCACGGTTCCGGCCGCACGAAACCTCTTTGAAGCATCACGCGTCTCCACGATTCTGGAGGTGCTATGACTCTTTGCCCGAACTGGTCCGTCGCCAGGCGGACGAAGCGTTCGAGAGGCTGAAGTCCGATCCTCGGCATCCTTCTCTTCACTTCAAGAAGGTTGGCCGGTTCCGATCGGCACGAGTCGGGCTGCGGTATCGAGCCTTGGCCGTGGAATCCGATGAAGGCCTGTCTGGTTCTGGATCGGATCGCATGCCGACTACGACGAGATGATTCGGTAAGAGCCTCCCAAGAGGATCAAGCCGCTTGGACTCCGATGCCTGAGCGCCAAAGTATTTCGGATTTGATGTCGCGTTTCGGTCTCCGGCTTGCCCCATATAGGGGTGATGATCAAAAAGAACAGACGAGTGCACTGTTCCAGGTGCCGGCCGTTGGTGAGACGGTTGGTGAGACTCGGGAGTCGGCTGTGACGGTCCGGGTGACCACCTTGAAGGGGTTGGACGCCGGCCGGTACTACACGGAGCGACTTCCGTCTTACTACTTGAGTAGTGGGGAGGCTCCGGGTCTCTGGTGGGGAGGTGGCGCCGACCGTCTGGCGCTAAGAGGCCAGCTCGAACCGGAGGAGTTCTTGACGGTGATGGCCGGTGAGGACCCGGTGACCGGCGAGCAGTTGGGTCGCCGGTTCGGACAGGGGTCGGTGCGTGGATATGACGCCACGTTCTCTGCTCCCAAGTCGGTGTCGTTGCTGTTCGCTTTGGGCGACGAGGCAGTCCGGGATCACGTGGTGGAGGCTCATGAGGGGGCCGTGGATGCCGTCCTTGGCTGGGTTGAGGATCATGCCCACACGAGAATGCGGGTCCACGGCGATGTGCGGACGGTAGACGCCGAGGGGATCGTGGTCGGAGTGTTTCGTCAGCACACCAGCAGAGCCCTCGACCCTCAGCTTCACACTCATGCGGTGATTGCCAACCGGGTGGCCAGCCCTGATGGCCGGTGGCTGGCCTTGGACGCACGGACGATCAAGATGGACCAACGGACCATGTCGGCTCTCTATCACGTCTTGCTGAGGGCGGAGCTGACCGGACGGCTGGGCGTTCGCTGGCAGCCTCCGGAGCATGGCATCGCCGAAATCGGAGACATGCCACCGGAGGTGTTGGCCGAGTTCTCCCAACGTAGTGATGTCTTCAAGCGACGGTTGGACGTGAAGCTGGACCGGTTCCGTAATGATCTGGGTAGGGAACCAACGGATCGGGAGCAGTGGAGACTGGAGCGAGAGGCAGTATTGGACAGCCGACCGCCGAAGCGTCACGGTCCCGGCCTCGACGAACTGCGGGACGAATGGCGGCACCGGGTCCGAGGGTTCGGTCTTGATCCCGACCAGCTTGTGACCGGAGCGATAGGCCGGCAGCGGCGTCCTCGAGGAATCGACGGTCCGACAGCGGGGAGAATGGTCGACCAGGCGGTCGCAGCTTTGAGTGAGGGTCAGTCGTCGTGGCGACCCGCAGAAATGACCCGAGAACTGGCCCGAGTCGCCCCCACCACAGTCGCCGCCGCCGCCCAAGGTTTGGTTGAGTTCTTGGAGCTGCTGGCATCTCAAGCAGTAGAGAGGCGTTGTGTCGATATCTCCCGGCCAGTACCGGCTGGTGTCGAACTGCGACGGGATGGGAGACCGGTCACCGAAGCCGCAGTGGACCGAGCTCTCACCACCGGGGTCATCCTCGAACAAGAAGAACAGCTCGCCGACTGGGCCCAGCTACGCCTGACTGAGCCCTCACCGGCGACCCGACTGCAACCAAGGTTCGGCCTCGATGGTTTGTCGCCGGGACAACAAGAGGCTGCATCGGCGGTCGCCGGTTTCCGGGGACTGGAGCTGGTTGTGGGTCCCGCCGGGACCGGCAAGACCACCGCACTTGCTGCCGCCGCGAAAGACCTGAGGATCCAGGGACGCGCTGTGTTTGGGGTGGCGCCGACTGCTGCGGCTGCAGAGGTCCTCGCGGCCGAAACCGGAATGGCGGCGGATACTCTCGACAAGCTCCTCGCCGAATACCACCATCCAGCCAGGCCAGCCCATCCCGAGTATCGGCTTCCCGCAGGGACGACGGTGATCCTCGATGAAGCGGGTTCCACCGCCACTCCCAAACTCGCCGCACTAGCCGGCCTCGCCGACCGCCAAGGCTGGCGGGTCGTGATGGTGGGGGATCCCCGTCAGTTCTCCGCCGTCGGCCGTGGTGGCATGTTCGCCCATCTCGTCGACAGCCACGGAGCGGTCGATTTGGATCAGGTCCACCGTTTCCGCCACCACTGGGAACGCCAAGCCAGCCTCCGGCTCCGCATCGGAGACCACCAGGCGCTAGTCGAATACGACAGACATGGCCGTCTCCACGGCGGCACCCAAGCTGTGATGGAATCCGAGCTGATCGACGCTTGGAGGAAGGCACGCGGTGAGGGTCAGAGTGTGGCGTTGATGGCCAACACCACCGACACGGTGACACGGCTCAACCAGTTGGCCCAACAGTCCCGCATCATGAACGGCGAACTCGACATCAACTCGCCCTGGTTGAAGGCCGGCGGGTCGCTGATCTTCGTCGGCGACGAGGTGGCCACCCGCCGCAACGACCGACGTCTCCGCACCGACCGTGATCTCATGGTGAAGAACCGCGACCACTGGACCATCACCGACATCTACCGCGACCGCAGCGTCACTGTCACCGGGTCCATCGGGAGCATCCGCCTCCCCGCAGAGTATGTGTCCAGCGACGTTGAGCTGGGTTACGCCCAGACCAGCCACGCCAGCCAAGGCCGCACCGTCGACATAAGCCTTCTCCTCGTAGACAGCCCCACCGACAGCCGAGGCGTCTACACGCCCATGACCAGAGGCCGAGAAGCCAACCACGCCTACGTGATCACTAAAGACAACCAGACCGCCCTCGACGTCCTCGGCGAAGCCATCAGCAGAGACTGGATCGACCACCCCGCCCTTGCCCGGAGACACCAGCTCGACCCACACCGAGCGAGACAGCCCGTCCGAGAAGGACCCGGAGCCGAGCCCGAGGTCGACGAGCGCATGAAACAGATCCAACAGGCGCTGGAACGAGGACGAGCTCGACGTCAAGCAGTAGAACGGTCACGGTCACTCGGGCGAGGGCTATAGGCAGCACAGACCCAACCCAGGCATTGAACAGAGCTCAGCCCAGGCGAGCCCCACCGCAGCGTGACCTATCGAAGTGCAACGGAATGCCGGTTCCGCGCTAGCTGACTGGGTGGGATTCACTGGGCTCGCTGCGCGTTATGTGCGGTGTGCTCATCTCGGGCACCTCGACGCGGCTGGTTCAGCTCCTTCTCCCGCTCTTTGAGCTCTCGCGCCCGGGCTTCGAGTTCCGCCTCCCGGGCCTCGAGCCGATCAGAGAGCGTCGCCACGCTCTCGTCGACAATCGACGCCAGCTCATGGTGACATAAAGCCGCCAGACCATGACCCATCGGAGTCCCGACCGTGTCGCAGTACCGCTTCCACATCGACCGAGCCCGCCACCGCGGCGATCTTCCGGAGAGACGGGTATAACGAAGTGATCAGCTCCTTCTCCCTCTCATCGATTGAAGATCGCACTGGCAGCCGAGACTCTCCCTGTCGTATTCTCCTGAAAGACACTGCAACACGCCGATGTGTGACATGCACGCTAGGTAGCGGCGGAGACGCAGAGCGACTCGGCCCCTTGGGCGCAGTATTCGAGCTGGCCCCCGATGATGGTGGCCAGCACGTCGACGTCGGCGAGACTCTCGGACGGGACGGCGGTGGGGTCTTCGGAGAGGATTACCAGGTCGGCGAGCTTGCCCACCTCGAGGCTGCCTTTGTCCTCCTCCTCGAAGGTGGCCCAGGCTCCACGCGCCGTGAGCAGATACAATGCCTCTTCGACCGTGATCCGTTGGCTCTCCTGCCACGGGGCGGGCTCTCCGCTTTGTGGGCCGCGACGGGTGACCGCGTCGGCGACCGCTGCCATCGCCGGTCCCACTGGCGGGTCACTCCACGGGCAGTCGGTGCTTCCCACCGCCGGTACACCGGCATCGAGCAGGTCGCGCCAGCGTCCGACCCCGTGGATCAGATCGCCCAGGGCATCCTCCCAGGATTCTTCCCAACCCCAGTGGTCCCAGCCGGTGTCGAACCAGCCGAGCTGGAAGGAGGCGACGATACCCAGCTTCGCCATACGTTCGATCTGGTCATCACGGAGGATGGCCAGGTGTTCGATGCGGTGCCGGGCCTGGTTCGGTCCCCCCTCCAGGGCCTGCTCGAAAGCGGCGAGGACCATGTCGTGGGCGGCGTCGCCGCCGGTGTGGATGGCGACCTGCCAGCCGTCCCGGTGGAGTCTTCCCACCAGGTCGGCGATCTCGCCCGGCGCCCAGTAGTCCAACCCGCGGTAGCCGGGCTGGTCAAGATGATCCTCGCTAAGCAGGGTGTGTCTGGGGTCGATTCTGTCGGCGAAAGCCTTCACGCCGCCGATGCGAACCCGCGGTGACATCTGCTGGTGGGCGCGTAGGTGTTCGAACCAGATTCCGAATTTGTCCTCGTGGAAGTTGACCGGGAGGTAGGCGTTGACCCGCAGCCGCAACTTTCCCGCCTCATCGAGTACCGTCAACTCCTCGAGTCTTTCCTCGTTGACGAACAGTTCGCTGATGCTGGTGAAACCGTTGGCCAGGGTCTCTGCAATCGCCTCCTCTGCCGAGGAGAAGCCCCACATTTCCCGGTCGCCGAGGCGGTGGCAGTGGGCGTCGTTGAAACCGGGAAGTATCGCCCGGCCCTCCAGGTCGACCACAGTGGTGTCCGCTCCGGCATGGGCCATGACCGAAGTCTCCTCTCCGATAGCGACGATCCGGTCGGAGCGTATCGCCAGGGCGTCGGCGCGGGGAAGATTCGGGTTCATGGTGAGAAATACTCCGCCCCGGTACGCGACCTCCGCCATTTCGGTCGGAGCAAGTGTTGTCGACGGAAGAGTCGTGGACGTCGCCGGGGTCCCCACCGGTCTCGAACATGCCGCGACCAGGGCTGCCAGACTGGGAAGCGTATAACTGAGGAGTTCACGTCGGGTGAGCGGCATTCCTCTCTCCCTTTCTGTTTGCCCGGCGAGGGGGACGAATGCCCCCTCGCCAGTTTCGATCTACTTCTGGTCAAGGACCCAGGAGCTGAAGACCTGGTACATCGCCGCCCGGCACTCCGATGATGGCCCATCACATGCTTCTGTTTCAAAGACGCCCTCTAGCTCGGACATCAGGCCGGGTTCGAGTCCCGGCCACTCCGTCTTGTAGAAGGTTGCCCAGCCATCGAGGTTCTCGATGTGGATGGTGGCGCAGGTCTCGGGGAACGGGCCAAAGACGAAACACTCCTCGGGAACCTCGCTCCCCAATTCGAGGGCAAGGTAGGCGGCCACGCTCACCAGCATCCCCGTGTGTTCGGGGAACTCGAAGGTGGTTATGACCCCGTCGTTGACGACAACAGGGTTGGTGTCGCCGCCGTCGCTGAAACCGATGGCGTTGGTCAAAGTGTTGTGGTAAGGCACCCGGCAGGTGAACTCCCCGGGTGTCTGGCGTTCCGTGCAGTCCACGGTGAGCCGTCCCCCGATCGCCTTCTCGTATGCGGCCATCTGACGTATTTCGTCGTCGGTGAGGTCTCCCAACTCGAACAGTTCAGCCGCCCGGTCGGCGTCCCCGGAGTACACCGCGGCCACCCCGGCCTCGATGATCTCGAGATCGGTCCTGGTCTCAACATCGGGAGCCACGGTTGTCGGCGGAGGCGGGTTGTCGGCCACCTCACCGGAATCGTCGGTAAAGGCGAAATACAGTCCTGCCACGGCAAGGATGGCGGCCAATACGGCCACTCCCCAAGCAGGTCCCCGATATCGCTTTGATTGTCTGTTTGTCGGTCGTTGTTGTGTCTTGGTCATGATTGTTCCTTCTCGTCGTCTGGCTACGACGACAAGGGGATCTCCGGCCAGTTCGGCTTCGATCCGCTCGATCAACTCCTCCGCACCGACAGGATTGCCACTCTCGCTGAGCCACCGCAGGTTGGTTTCGAACTCAGCCACCTGCCACCCCCAAAGCGGCACGGGCCCGCTTCCTGGCCCGGTTGGCCATCGCTCTTGCCGCCTCGGTGCTCATCCCCAGCTGCTCAGCCGCCTCGGCGTAGGGCACATCCTCCACCTCGACGAGGTAGAGGATGGCCCGTTGCCTTGGAGGTAGATCGAGGATCGCCTGGATGTCAGCCGGATAGCTAGGCGACCAGCCCTCCTCGACGGAGAGCCGACCGAACGCCATCCTTTTCCGACCCAGGCCCCGCCGTTGGTTCGAAGCCAGATTCACGATCGTCTTCCTGAGAAACGCCAACGGGTTGTCCAGATCCGAGATCGGACCCTTTCGCAACGTACGCATCAACGCCTCCTGGACCAGATCGTCCGGCTCCACATCGGTCGAGCCTGCCACCGCGGCGATCTTCCGGAGAGACGGGTATAACGAAGTGATCAGCTCCCTCTCCATCTCATCTATCGAAGATCGATTCAGCAACCGAGGTTCTCCCTGTCGTTACCCCTATAAGACACCGCAGGACGCCAATCCGTGACGACAAGACTTCGGCGGCAACAAAATTCTTTCATCCTGAACACCCCGACCCGCAACCACAGACCCCCAGAGAAATCCCGACCTATACGAGTAGAGGCGACGATCTCGACGTCGACCACGCCATGAAATTCCTGCCACCGTGGGAAATTCGCATCCGCAGGCAGACTCCGGACTTCTCGACCCCGTGTATGGGTCGCCACTGTGAACCCACCCGTGAAACTGAAGACCACGAAATAGACGAACCCGATGAAGGGAAGAACAACAAGAATTCCAACGCGTGTCCTTCTGCCGTTCCAGATGCGGCACCAATAAACCTAGCCGGTATCCGCTACCCGAGCACCATCCGAGATCAACCATTCCGGAGCGAAAACCCTCATCAACGTGTCCGGTTTTTCAGACCAACGTATGAGCATCCTGACCTGGGAGTCGTACTCTGGGGAGTCCGCGAGAAGTCCGCTCGGGTTTGATCAGCGGGTTCCGACGGCCGTCTAGCCACATCAACGCATCGTTTGGCTTGGTTCAACAGCTCGTGGCTTTCGACAGTGGATTGCCGCTCATCGCTCGTACTTCTTGAGTTTGGCTGTGAGTGGCTTGATCACGGTCGTGAAGCTGATGGTGTCATTTGTCGAGAAGATGACAGCCGTTCGGGAGCTGGTCGTGCCATGCATTACGAGAGTGTTGAATCCGGTATCCCACCTGAATGGCCATAAACGCCGTCAGAATCGGTAGGCATCTCAACACCAAGACCGTATACGTCTGCTTGGAGCATCCCCTCCAAGAGAGCATTGGAGATGATCTCACCTGATGCGAGAGACTGAAAGAAGGTGGTCACATCCTTGACCGTGCTCACCAGACCTCCGGTCGCCCAGGCCGATGTTGCGACGGACGTGTAGTCGAAGTCGACAGGAACCACGCGGCCCGATGCTTGGCCGAGAAATGTAAACGCCTCGACCGGGACAGCACCCTGCTCGAAGTAGCTCAGATATGTATCTGTCAGCGATAGAGGTTCCAGAATCTGGTGACGAAGAGCATCTGCATATGTCGCTCCAGTGACTTCTTCGACGAGTACCCCGAGGACCAGATAGTTGGTGTTGGAGTAGTTGAGCTCTCGCCCGGATCGAACTGCAGAGGCCGGTCGGCGACGATTTCGTACAGCTCCTCGGCAGTCCAAGCCTTGCTCAAGCCGTCCTCTCGAGAACCGAGGATGGCTTGATCTGTGTAGTCGGGCAACCCGCTCCGATGGCGCAGCAGATGACGCACCGTGACCCCTTCAGGGATCGACAAACGCGACACATAGTCCGAGGCAAAGTCTTCCAAGAGAATCCTACCCTGATCGACAAGTGACAGCACTAGAGCGGCAGTGAACACCTTGGTGACACTCCCAATACGAACGTGATCTTCAAGGCCCAGCCCAGCTGCGGGGTCACCGCCAAGACTCGCATAACTTGCGGAACCATCAGGGTTCACGATCGCCATCACTATCCCGCCCCGTTCGGGACTCCCTGTCGATCCAACTGGGAGCTCAAGAACTCGCTTTCATCTTCAGTTGCGCAGGCGGCAACCAAGAGGGAGCACACAAGAAACAGAATCGATCGATTCACCGTCTGAGCGAAGCTATGCCCTAGCACTTCGCGACGACGTGATCTCACGGTGCACCGTATCGGCGAGGTCGCCGCTGACGTGCGCTGCGACGAGGTCGAACCACAGGCCAAACAGCGTGACTGGCCTGCGCTCCGACCAGGTCGTGGAACGCGGACCTGCGTCGCCATCGCGGAGGTCGTCCTCAGCCGCCCGCCAGGTCGTATTAAACCAGTCGAGAAAGTCCGCACGATCACCGATATGGGGGTATTCAACTCCTTGGGTTGGCCTCACGACACAATCAGTAGCTCCGAAGTTTCTGAGTTTCCCGCTCATACCGCCAATTCTGGGTGAGTAACGAGCATTTCGCTAGGTGCTCGGGATCGGCACCTCCAGGGCGGTGCCGGATGGAATACTCACCACGCCGTGTGGTGGGTCGCCAAGGTCGGCGGATCGTCCCGGATGCCATGCCAGACCCCGCCTTCTAGGCACTGTCGCGAAATCGGCTTCACCACGCCCCATATTTACATAGGAGATTGAAGACCACGCGGCCGGACCCGGAGGCGTCGATGCCAGAACCGCTTCTCACGCTTAAAGAGGCTGCTGACTACCTGCGGCTCACTCCCAGCGCCCTCTACACCCAGCGCTATCGCGGGGAGAAGCCCGGAGCGCTCGGGATTCGCGTCGGCAGAAAGGTTCTTTACCGGCCGTCAGACATCGAGCGCTTTCTCGAGGAGCGTCTCGCCGAGGCGTTCGCCTCCCACGGCCACTGACGGAGTCTTCGGCTGACGCGCAGAGCCCGCGTACGCCCGGGAGCGAGTCCTCCCAGACGGGGCCCTCTTTGGGGTTGCGTCACTCAGCCTGAAGTGCTCTACAGCCCCAGGGAAGGCGGTTCTCGTCGAGGCGACATGCCCGTGGACCGGCCAGGCGGGTCGCGATCGAGTCCGAGCAGCTCCTCGCGCAAGAGTTCAACGTGCCGCTTCAGTTGTTCGTATTCGGCGTCTTCTATTCCGAATTCGTTGCGGGGCAGGCGGTCGATACGGCTCATCATCTGGGCGAGGATCGTCCGATCGAATCCGCGGTCTTTTTCGGCGGCGAGTTGACAGAGGTGCTCCAGCCCGTATCGGATTCAAGTGCCAACACGTCGACAAAGTCACGGGCCTCCGCTCGCCCGAATAGGGCCAGCACCTTGCCCGCGGCCACTTCCTCCTCGGCCAAAATCGGCCCCTCCGGGGTCACAGTTGGTGGGAAGAGGCGGGGATCCCCGGCGAGGTCAATGGTGGTTGTTTCAGAGGCCGATGTGACTGACAGCTGGGCGAAGCCTTCGGCGACTCGGAGTCTTTCTACAACGAGCGAATCGTCGCGTAATGCCTGTTCCACCGAAGGAAGGAGCCGGTCCACCTCCTCCGGGGTGTTGGAGAAGAAATCCAGGTCTCGTGTCTCCCGGTCGACGATTCCATGCACTATCAGCGCACCGCCGCCTGCCAGGGCGAGATCTTCGGTGTCGGGCAATGAAGCGACGATCTGTCGTATCTGAATCTGGAGAGGTGTAAGCACCCGTCCAGCTGCCTACAGGTAGCCGTTGCGCTCTAGCCAATCTCTCCATGCCGCCCGCACATGCGGTGAGAGCACGATGTCGTCCCAGAGTCGGACAAGCTCGGAGACATCGATGAAACGCCGCACGTCGTCCTCGGTGCCCTCTGTGAGCACCTGTTCGTAGACCCTCATCCTGTCCTTGCGGTCGGACATGTCGTATGTGTGGAAAGGGGCGCTCCAACGGACATTCAGTGGCAGCTCCACCACCCCTGACGCCTTCTTGACCTGCGGGTCG
>DATLEZ010000055.1:0-15167 GCA_035525055.1 Acidimicrobiia bacterium
CATGCTGATCTCGGCCAGGTCGCTACTCGCCGCCAACTCCAATCCGACCGAAGATGAAGTCCGCATCGCTCTCTCGGGCAACCTGTGCCGCTGCACCGGATACGACGGAATCTTGCGAGCAGTGATCACCGTCGCCCAGTCGGCGCAGCCTCGGTGAGTGGTAGCGGCCCGTGGCGCTGGGGATTTGGGACGGCCAGCTGAGACCTGTGGATGGAACCATTCGGGTCTGAATGACCAGCACGCCTGTCTACGACTTGACCCGGGAGTCGGGTATACCCCGGTGATAGCTTTGTGTGCGGCATCTCTCACCCTTGCACCCCCTTCGATAGGTGTGGCGAACGATCCTGACGATCGATGACGACAGAAACATCACCGGGGCCGTCAGAACCTCTTTATGAGGTCTCGCGGACTTCGAGATCGAACACATTCCACCCCGAGCATGATTCGGTGGTGGAGCACAGGTCGGTTGGTGGGCGGCCGGTGATGCCGGGTGGCTTTGACCATTGGCTGTCGGCGCTTACACAATGGATCCATGAGTGAGAACCTGGGCTATCAGCACGGCCACGGGCATCAGCACGACCGGGGTTGGCGGGCGGTGGCCCGCTACCTGCGGTACTTCGGAAGCATGTGGATGTCACCGGTGAACCGCGAGGTGATAAGGCTGCTCGATGTCCGGCCAGCCGAGCAAGTCCTCGACATCGGCGCAGGGATGGGACCAGGTGCTGTACTTGCGGCGAAAGCGGGTGCCCGCGTGGTCGCAGTCGACCCAACCCCGTTTATGCGACTCGTGCTTCGTGTGCGTCGGCTTTGGCAGCGCTCTCGCGACAGGATAGAAATCCTGGACGGCACCGCCGAACAACTCCCCGTTCCAGACGCCAGTGTCGATGCTGCCTGGGCGGTTAACGCGATGCACCACTGGTCCGACCTCGATGCAGGAATCGGCGAGTTGGCGCGGGTTCTGCGTCCAGATGGTCGCCTGGTGTTAGTCGACGAGGACTTCGATGACCCGAGCCACCAGGACCACAAACGGTTCAGTGCCCGGCGATGCAGCCACGATGTCGAGTTTGCCGACGTCGATCCGGCCGAGGTGGGCAGCAAGCTGGTCGCTGCCGGATTCGTCGTCGACGAGGCTGCCAAGACTTTCGTCGCGGGACGGCCAGCGAAGCTGTTGAGGGCAACCAAGCCCTGGTCCCTTCGATGACTACAGCGATCGCACTCGCAGCCACGATGACGATCGATGCTCGTTCGCCAGGGAAGCACGCCAGGATTTGGACAAGTGGTTTTGTTCGCCGTCAAGGTGTCCAGCGGCCGTGATTTCGCAGCCCTGTAGGTGAAGCGGTCGTCTCCAAAGAGTGCATCGGATTTTGAACCGCGCGCCCGGTGCGAGATGCGTAGCGGGTTCATGAACTCGAGCGACGAGCGATCGGCCGCCTCAATAGATCCGACCCGAGTGGATCGACCGATCGAATCTGTGATTGCCGAGACTCGCAAGGCGTTGCAAGTCCATCACGCTCGCTCATTCTGAAGACTTGTGAGCGTCTGGCCGATAAGGCAGATGAAGCGGTCCCGGTCCAGGCTAATGACGCGCTGGTCGACTACGGCTCCATCCATGGCAAACCGAGCCGCCCGTTCCTCTCAACTCGACCCGACCGACCTGGTCGCTGCTCGCCGCCGGTACCAGGACGCGGTTTGGACGCGCCGTGCTGCGAACCGACCGTGACTGATCACAAACCCAAGAACCGAAGAGCACATCTTCTGAGGCTCCGGCCACTTGAAGTCAACATGCCTATTCCGAACGAGGAGGGGGGATACTCGCGTCGCCAGGAATGGTGTCTGTAGGTGCCGACTGGTCGTGCCGTTCCGGTTCCTCGTGATGGTTGCGGGCTACGACCTCCCCGGTCAGATCCAGGGCCGCCGCCAAGGTGTTGGTGACGGTCCCGAATTTGCGGACGTTGCGGTGCAACAGCTCAACCCGGTGGGGTGGCTCGTCGGTCACCAGCTCAAGCGTGTAGTGCATCCTGGTCATCGTCGGGGGGGCGTCACGCCGTTCGGCTTCTACGACGACGCTCGCCTGCTCACATCGAAACGGGAGGATCTCTGAGTAGCGCTCCACGTTTTTGAGCAAGCAGGCGGCGAGGGCGGCACAGAGGAGCTCGGCGGGGCCTGGTCGGAATTCGTCTGAGATCGACCCGGTGTCGGCCTTGATGTCAGTGGTGTTGCAGCGGATTTTGCCGTGCCCTCCGGGCCTGCTCATCCCGTGCACCCGATAGTTCTGAGCCGCATGTGTCTTCGTCCCCACACTCCTATCGGCTCCGGTCGCCGGCTCGGAGGTCATGACTTTTCCAAAGTCGTCGGGTAGAAGCGGCGGCGAGCCCAGAGGGCGACGTAGACCAGGCCGACGAGGACTGGGACCTCGATGAGGGGTCCGACGACTCCGGCAAGGGCTTCGCCGGAGGTGACTCCGAACACGCCGATCGCAACGGCGATGGCGAGTTCGAAGTTGTTGCTGGCCGCCGTGAAACTCATCGACGTGTTCCTGGGATAGGACATGCGAAGGCTCAGCCCCAGGGCGAAAGACAGTGCCCACATCAGGACGAAATAGATGAGGAGTGGCACGGCGATTCGAGCGACGTCCCACGGTTGAGAGGTGATCGTTTCTCCTTGGAGGGCGAAGAGGACGACGATCGTGAACAGCAGCCCGTAGAGGGCCCATGGGGCGATTTTGGGAAGGAACCGGTTCTCGTACCACTCCATCCCACGGCTCCGCTCGCCCCAGCGTCGTGTGAGGTAGCCAGCGACGAGGGGGATGCCTAAGAAGACGAGGACGATCTTGGCGACCTCCCACATGGACACGTCGAGGCTGGTGGCGTCGAGGCCCAGCCAGCCGGGGAGCAACTCGAGATAGAAGTAGCCGAGGACTGCGTAGGCGACGATTTGGAACACCGAGTTGATGGCAACCAGTACGGCGGCGGCTTCCCGGTCGCCGCAGGCGAGATCGTTCCAGATCAAGACCATGGCGATGCAGCGGGCCAATCCGATGACGATCAGTCCGGTGCGGTATTCGGCCAGGTCGGGGAGCAGCAGCCAGGCGAGGGCGAACATCAGGGCGGGGCCGACGATCCAGTTCAGGATTAGGGAGGTGGCCATGAGTTTGCGATCGGCGGCGACCTCGCCGATTTGGGAGTAGCGGACCTTGGCCAACACCGGGTACATCATCGCCAGCAGGCCGATGGCGATCGGAAGAGACACACTGCCGATCTTGACGGTGTCGAGCCAGTCGTTGAGGTCGGGGATCAGGCGCCCCAGGGCGATTCCGGCGATCATGGCGACGCCGATCCACACCGGGAGGAAACGGTCGAGGCTCGACAACCGCTTGAGGACCGGCGCCTCGGTAGCCGTGGCCGATTCGGTCACGACCCGATTCCAGCGAGGAGGGTGTACAACTCATCGACTGATGGGACCCGGCCCACCGTGACGACCTTCTCGTTGATCACGAGCGCTGGGGTCGACATCACGTCGTACGTGACAATTTGGGCGAAGTCGGTCACTTTTTCGATGGCCGCTTCGAGACCGAGCGAGTCGAGCGCGGCGACGGTGCGAGCCTCCAGCGCCTTGCAATTAGCGCATCCGGATCCGAGCACTTTGATCTCCATGGTGTCTTTTCTTTGTCTTACAGGATCAGATTGAACAGAAATCCTACGGTCATGATGCCGGTCCCGACCACCGCCCCGAAGACTGCGAGCAGCTTTGGTTTGAGCACTCGCCGCAGCAGGATCAGTTCGGGCAGGGACAGGGCGACTACCGACATCATGAAGGCGAGCACGGTGCCCATGGCGACCCCCTTGGCCTGGAGGGCTTCGACCATGGGAAGCACCCCAGCCGCGTTCGAGTAGAGGGGGATCCCAATCAGGGTGGCGATGGGGACGGCGAGGGGGTTGTCGGGTCCGGCGACATCGACGAAGAATTCTTCGGGGACCCATCCGTGAATGGCGGCTCCGACGCCGATGCCGACAAGGAGATACGGCCAGATCTTGGCGACGATGTTCCGCACCTCTTGGCGTCCCATTGCGAACCGGTCGGACCAGGGCAGACCCACCGACAGGTCGATGGGCCGGCCGCGCAGTTTGGTCTCGAAGACGAACGGTTCGACCAGGGATTCGAGGCGGAGCCGTCCTATCACCCACCCGGCGACGATCGCTATTGACAGGCCGGCCCCAGCGTAGAGGGCGGCGATCTGCCACCCGAACAGGCCGAAGAGCATGACGATGGCCACCTCGTTGACCATGGGGCTGGCGATGAGAAAGCTCATCGTCACCCCGAGCGGCACCCCGGCGGCGACGAACCCGATGAACGCCGGCACTGCGCTACACGAACAGAACGGAGTGACCACACCCAGGCCTGCTGCCGCAACATTCCCTGCGCCTTCCCGTCTCCTGCCCAGCAACGTCCTGGTCCGCTCGACGCTCATGAAGCTGCGAACCACTGTCACCACGAAGATGATGCCGGTTAGCAGGAGGAGGATCTTGGTGGTGTCGTAGACGAAGAACTCCACCGCCGAACCGGGACGTGTCCCGGGGTCGAGACCGGCACGGTCGAACACCACCCATTCCCAGAATGATCGGTTGACACCGTAGAAGGCGATCCAGAGGGCAACGGCGACCAACAAGTTCGC
Organism: Acidimicrobiia bacterium; assembly: GCA_035525055.1. Lineage (GTDB taxonomy): Bacteria > Actinomycetota > Acidimicrobiia > Spongiisociales > ZC4RG35 > DATEEG01. The sequence goes on from DATLEZ010000055.1 coordinate 4,673, forward strand.
CCAGGTCCGAGGTGTGGGGTGCCGGGAGACGGGTGCTTCAGCGTGGAGAGTCACGTCCCCAACCTCGATGCCGGATCGGACAAGGCGTCGGCCACAACGTCGAAGGCTTCACGAACCAGGTGGTAATCCACCCACCGCCCCCGTCGGGAGGCCTCCACCAAGCCGGCCTCCCGCAAGACCCGCAGGTGATACGACAGGAGGTTCGGTGCAATCCCCACAGCGTCCTGCAGGTCACAGACGCAGCTCTCACCAGAGCCGAGCTGGTCGAGGATCCTGAGACGGATGGGATCGCTCAGCGCTGCAAAAAAGCGGGCTCTCGTCTCAAGCGATGTTGTCTCAAGATCGGTTGAAGTGATGAGCTAAGTCTCGGACCAATACAGAACCCGGAGTAGGGGACAAGGACCCTATGAGCAGTCCCAAGGCACGGTGCTTGCGGTGATCGGCGTATTCACTGAGCGAACGAGGTTGAAATCGGCGTCCCGCTCGAGGCTTAGAGCCGAATGGCGGACCACGGTGTGACGTATGGCCCTGCCTGACCCGCCTCTCCAGGTCGACGATGGTGCGCATGCAGGGCAGCGTCGACTCGTCTACGTCCGCTTCCGATGGTGGTGGGGGCTCCCGGAGGTGGTCACGCCGGGAGTTGTTCGATCACCTGGGCCTGATTGGCGCCGGGGCCCTGGCCGCGTCGATGGGTGGCGGGTTGGTCGGTGTGCTCGGGCAGGCAGGCCCCGCCGCTGCATCGACTAGTGCTACGTCGTCGTCGGTGATGCGAAAGTTCCGTTACGGAATGGTCATCGATACCCGCCGCTGTGTGGGCTGTCGGGCTTGCGTGCTGGCGTGCAAGGCGGAGAACAAGACCCCACCAGGAGTGAATTACAACGTCGTCGTCGAGGACACCCGAGACAATCCCGATGACAAGCCGCTGTTCCTCACCAAACCGTGTTTCCATTGCGAGAACCCGCCCTGCACCGACGTCTGCCCGGTTTCGGCGACCTTCAAACGAGAGCAGGACGGGATCGTCGTCATCGACTACGACCGATGCATCGGCTGTCGTTACTGCATCACCGCCTGCCCGTATGGGGCCCGCACTTTCGATTTCGGCGAGTCGTACCAGGCGGGCGAGGCGAACACGGCATGGGCGGCGGTGCCCTCCCCGGAGTACCGACAGTACCGGGCCCGTGAGCACGAGACCTCACCTATCGGCAACGTCCGCAAATGCACCTTCTGCCTACATCTTCAGGATGAGGAGGGCCGATACGACAAGACTGCGGGTCGCTGGCCGGCGTGTGCCAAGACCTGCACCGGGCACGCAATCTTCTTTGGCGATTTCCAGGATCGGAATAGTGAAGTGTCCAAGCTGCTTCGGGAGCGCCAAGCCATCAGGCTCAAAGAAGAGTTGGGCACCGAACCAAACGTCTACTACCTGCTCTAGAAGGACGAGCGATGCACGACCGACATCTCAAACAAGTGTTCTGGATAGCAGGGATCGGTCTCACCTTGCTGGGGGGGTGGGGCTGGTATGTGCGTCTTACCCAGGGCCATCTCGACGCCAACTACGGCAGTCTTATCCCGTGGGGCCTGTGGGTCGCCTCGTACATCTACTTCATCGGCCTCTCCGCGGGTTCGTTCCTCATCTCCGCTCTCGTGTACGTGTTCGGCATCAAGCGCTTCGAGGCCATCGGTCGGATCGCCCTCTTCACCGCCCTGATCACACTGCTGCTGGCGTTGCTATCCATCTGGGCCGACCTCGGTCACATGGGTCGGGCGTGGCACGTGATGGCTTACCCCAATTTCAAGTCTCCGATGGCGTGGATGATCTGGCTCTATGGGGCCTACTCACTGCTTCTGGCCGTTGAATTGTGGTTCCTTGTCCGGCGCGATGTCGTAGTTGGGGCCCGGGGCGAGGGCTGGCGGGCCCGGGTCTATCGGGTGTTGGCACTGGGCTCCCGAGATGACTCCGAGCAATCGGGCACCCGCGACCGCCGGCTAGTGAAGATCCTGGCCACCATAGGCGTCCCGGTCGCCATCATGTTCCACGGAGGTGTCGGGGCACTTTTCGGAGTGGTCGCGGCCCGCCCGGCGTGGAACAGTGGCCTGTTTCCCATCCTCTTCCTGCTCTCGGCACTGGCCTCGGGCGGCGCACTCCTCGTCCTGGTCGTCGCCGTGTTTCAAAACGGCTGGCGGCGCAATCGGGACACAGTTATCACATTGGGTCGTCTCGTTCTCGGGTTGCTCCTCCTCGACGTGTTGTTCCAGGTCTCCGAATACCTGATCGCTGGCTACGGGAACGTGCCCGGCCATGTCGAGGGTCTCAAACTCATATTCACCGGCCCCTATTGGTGGGTGTTCTGGGGATGGCAGTTGCTTTTGGGCACGGCTATCCCGATAGTTCTCCTCGCATCCCGTCGGACTAGCAACAATCCCAGATTCGTATCGCTCGCCGGGCTGCTGATCGCAGTGGGTTTCATCGGATTGCGTCTCAACATCGTCATCCCGGCGCTGGCCAGCGAGGAGATTGTCGGGCTGTCGGACGCCATTTCCTCCCCCCGTCTCTCCCCGGAATACTTCCCCAGCCTGTCGGAATGGGCGCTCACCGCCGGGATCGTTGGTCTGGGACTGCTCCTATTCGGGCTCGGCGAAACGCTCCTCCCCTCCCAAAAGGAAGAAGCCATCGATGTACGTCTTTGACGAGAAAGTCGGGCGCCGCAAGTTCCTCAAGATCGCCGGAGGGTCAGTGGCCGCGGGCGCGGTCGGGGTCACCATCGCATCCCGGGGAACGTTCGGCGCAACTGAGCACCCACTCCCTGTCAACCTGGCTGCAGCCGCCCGGTGGGGCCGGGAGGCAGGGGAGTGGGTGCCGTCGTGCTGCAACATGTGCGGTGGTCAGTCCGGGATCATGGTCCACGTTGTCGATGGCGTGGTCGACAAGATCGAACCCAACCACTGGAACCCCAACAACTACTCGAACATCTCCAGCGACTTCTTCGACGGGTACACCGAGGAATACGGATGCGCAGAGGGCGGTGCGATCTGTCCCAAAGGCAACGCCGGGATCATGGCCCTCTACGACCCCGACCGGGTCACCACTCCGCTCAAACGCACCAACCCCGACAAATCCCCTGACGCCGACCCCCGCTGGCAGGAGGTCAGCTGGGACCAGGCCCTGACCGAGATTACCGACAAGCTGAGGACCCTCCGCGACGGGGGCGAAGCTCACAAGCTGTTGTGGATGAGCGAGGACCACAGCTTCACCCACATCCAAGACGACTTCTGCGAGCTGTACGGGTCACCCAACTACTCGAACCATTCCAACCTCTGCGACGTCTCCCGCAAGGCCTCGTTCAAAGTGGTCATGGGCGACGAGCGCCCCCTCGCCGACTTCATGCAATCCCGCTACATCATGCTGTTTGGATGGAACCCCACATGGCCATCAAATGGGTGTATCTGCCCCGAATCCTCACCCGTGCCGTGGAGAAGGGCGCACGGCTGGTCGTTGTCGACCCCTACCTCTCCGACACCGCGGCCAAGGCCCAGGAGTGGGTCTCGATCCGGCCCGGCACCGACGGCGCCCTGGCCTTGGCCATGGCCCATGTCATCGTCCGTGACGACCTCTATGACAGGGAGTTCGTCGCCGGCTGGACTTCGGGATTCGAGGACTACGCCGCATACCTGGCAGATAAGACCCCGGAGTGGGCCGAAGAGATCACCACCATCCCGGCGGGGACCATCGAACGGCTCGCCACCGAACTCGCCACCACCAAACCGGCACTGGTCGACACGTGGAGCGGCCCCGGCCAGCACTCCAACGGGGTGCAGGGCGGCCGTGCCATCGGTCTGCTCAACGCCTTGATCGGTTCCTGGGATGTCCCCGGCGGGATGATGATCCCCGACAAGCGGGGCAACAAGCACGTGGCGGCCAAACCGGATGTAACCGCCGAGGAGACCCTTGGCGAGCCGCGGTTCGACCAGCTCGACACCTATCCGCTCGGCCACAAATCGGGTGTGTACGCCCGCATGTTCACCAATCTCCTCGACGGCAGCGGCCCCTACGAGCCGAAGATGCTGATGTGCGTCTTCCAGAACCCGGTCATGGCCGTCCCCGGGGGAGGGAACGTCGCCGAAGCCCTCGCCAAGCTTGAAACGGTCGTCGTGGTCGACACGATGCTCTCGGAGACGGCGATGCTCGCCGACTACGTCCTACCCGGGACCACCTATCTAGAACGCTACGACCTCAACTCCCACTGGGTCACCTGGCCGGCCCTCGGACTGCGCCAACCCGTTGTGGAACCGCTGTTCGGGCAACCCGCCGAGTACGAGATCGTGGCCGATCTGGGACGACGTCTCGGGCTGCATGACGGCGACGGCAAGGACTTCTTCCGGATCGGACCCCTATCCGGCGAACCGATCGACGACGTTACCGCCTGGTATGAGGACTTCCTCTCCAACGAATTGGTCAAGGGTGCACCAGGGATCACCCTCGAGGAACTGAAGGCGTTGCCCGGGGCAGTGTGGGTCGACCCGGAAGGAACCCGGTATCGCAAGTACGCAGCGCCAGTGCCAGAGGACAAGTTGGCCGCCGCCTGGTTCTCCGGAGACCCTGGCGCACAAGGCACCCAGATCTATGACAAGCCCAGAGAGGAGGGCGGGACTCGAATTGGCACCGTTGTCGGAGGGTTAGCCGTGCGCGGCTTCTACACGCCGAGTGGTCTGGTCGAATTCACCTCGCCCAACCTGGCCGACCGACCTGACGCCGAGGGACGCCCGGTCGACCAACTTCCTGTCTATGCAGCGCGGGACTGGCAGCCCGACCGGGAGTACCCGTTGTTCCTCATCAACTGGAAGGAAGCCAGCCATACCCATACCCGCACGCAGAACAACCCTTGGCTGCTTGAGATCAAACCTGACAACCCGCTCATCGTGCACCCGGCCACCGCCGAAAGGTTCGGATTCTCCGACGGCGACGAAGTCTGGGTCGAATCCCCATACGGGACGGTGAAAGCCCGAGCCAAGGTGACCGGCCGCATCCACCCCGAAGTGGTCGGCCTTCAACACGGGTTCGGGCACACCGCCTTGGGCAGCAACGCAAAAGGCCGCGGCACCCGAGACGGGCTACTCCGTCCAACCAAGGCAGACGCGCTCTCCGGGATGAGCCTGCACAAGGAGGCTTGCGTCACGCTCCGCCCCGCGTAGGGTTCACGTCCATGAGCGACTATCTCCCCGACGTATACCTCGACTTCCGCGACCGAGCCCCAACCGTCGCCACCGCCCTTGACCAACTCGGGCGAGCCACGGAAGCCGCCGGCCCGCTCGACCCTCGTACCCAACGGCTCGTCAAGCTCGGCATCGCTATCGGCGCCCTCGCCGAGGGGGCTGTGCGTTCCAATGTACGCAAGGCCCTCGAAGAAGGCGCCAGCCCTGAGGACATCCGACACGCCGTCATGCTGGCGATAACCACAGTCGGCTTCCCCGCCTCCGTAGCTGCCCTTGGCTGGATAGACGAGGTGCTCGACCGGTCAGGCAGTCGGTAGACGACCTTTCTTCGCGTGCCGGGCGGGTCGACAGCTAGGCGAAGCGCCCTGTCTATAGCTCGAGCAGGACCGGAATGATGACCGGCTTGCGTGAGGTTTCGGCTCGGATCACAGCGGCGGCGGCCTGGCGTATGGCTTGTTGCAGTTGGTTGCGGTCGGTTTCTGTGCTGTTGGCGAGGTCGGTAACAATTTGGCGTACCGCGTCGGCGGCCTTGAGCAGTATCGGGGAGGGGTCGTCGGTGAGTCCGTGGCTGTCGAGGTTCGGTCCGTAGATGATGTCGCCGGTCTGATGGCTGACCGCCACTGTGACCACGACCACCCCTTCGTCGGCTAAGTGGCCTCGATCTCTGAGTACTGCCCGTTTGACGTCGCCGAATGATGAACCGTCGAGGTAGACGTACCCAGCTTCGAAAGCGCGCCGTTCGATTCTGGTTTCCGTTCCGTCGAGAGTTATCCGGTCGCCGTCCTCGAGGACATCAACGAAGGGAACACCGGCCATCCGGGCCAGTTTGGCGTGGGCGTGGAGGTGGCGATACTCGCCGTGGACCGGGACCATTGCCCTTGGTCGGACAAGGTTGAGCATGGTCAGCAGTTCATCTTGGTAGCCGTGTCCGGACACGTGGACCCGGGCGTTGCGTCCGTGGAACACTGCCGCTCCCCTTCGGAGAAGCTGGTTGATTACCCGCGAGACGGCCGTTTCGTTCCCGGGTATGGGAGTCGCTGAGATCAGGATGGTGTCGCCTTCGGCGATCTTGACGAACCTGTAGCGGCCCTGGGCCATTAGAGATAGAGCCGCGAATGGTTCACCTTGGCTGCCGGTTGTGATCAGGAGTTGATTCCTTTGTGGAAGCTCCATCAGTTCCTGGATATCGACCAGTGCGTAGCCGGGTATGTCAAGCCGACCAAGGTCCTTGGCGACTTCGGCGTTGCGCTGCATCGAACGACCGAAGAGGGCGATGGTGCGGCCGGTGGCTATTCCGGCTGTAACGATCTGTTGGACCCGGTGAATGTGCGAGCTGAAACAAGCGGCAACAACCCGTCCCGGTGCGTCCTTCATGATGTCCCTGATCGGGTCGGCGAGCGAGCGCTCGGATGGAACGAACCCCGGGCTCTCGGCATTGGTCGAGTCCGATAGGAGCAGTCGGACATCCCACCGGCCTAGCTGGGCGAAGGCGGCGAGATCGGTCGGGCGCCCGTCGATCGGAGTCGGGTCGAGTTTGAAGTCCCCGGAGTGGACAACGATTCCCTCCGGCGTGTCGAAGGCAATTCCGCAGGCATCCGGAACCGAATGGGTGACCGGGATCAACTGAAACCGGAAGGGGCCGTGATCCTGCCATTCCAGCGGTTCGACAGGGCGCCAATCTGCTTCAATGCCGGCCTCTTCGACCCTGCCGGCGGCTATTCCCAACGCCAGGGCACTGCCATAAACGGGGACGTTGATGTCCCGCAGAAAATAGGGCAAGGCGCCCATGTGGTCCTCGTGACCATGCGTGAGCACGACGAACTCGACATCGCCGGCCCGTTCTCGCAGCCAGGACCAGTCGGGAAATACCAGGTCGACGCCCAGCATCTCTTCCTCTGGGAACATCAGGCCGATGTCGATGAGGCAGATCTTGCCGTCCACCTCGAGAGCGGCGCAGTTGCGGCCGATCTCGCCCAGGCCACCGAGGAAGGAGACGCTTACGGTCACTGCTCGGATATGGCCGATAGGCAGGTGTCATACTTGGCGATCAGGCTGTCCCAGGAGAATCGGAACATCGACTGCCTCAGCCCGACCGGAGGCTGCGGGTGGTCGAGAGCGGTGACAAGCGCTTCGATCAGGCCACCGTCTCGGTAAAGGACTTCGTCGCGAAACTCGTTGGGAATCAGCCAAGGGTAGGCGAGTCGGTTGGGCAGCACGGGTCGGCAGCCGGCGGCGATGGCCTCGACGATTGAGATTCCAAAGAACTCCTGGAGGGCCGTCGACACGACGACGTCACAGCTCGCCACCAGCTTGCGGTAGGTGTCAAGATCGCTCTCCTCGTCGGCGATGATGCGATCGCCTGCTACCCGGCGTATGCGTTTGAGCGACCGGGGAACATTGGGTGGGCGGGCTCCGGCCAGTACGAGTTCGAAGTCGATGCCCTTTTGTACCAGCGCGGCGACGGCACCCGCGAATGTATTGGGGTCCTTGTCATGATCCCAGCGATGATTCCACAGCAAACGAGGGAGCCCGATTGGCTCAGAGCGGGCCGCAGCCCAATTCAGATCGATTCCAACAGGAAGGACTTGGCTCTTTGATGCGACCGCTTCGATCAGGTGGTCGTGGGTGAAGTCGGGAAAGTGACGGAGCAGGCGGGGTAGCGCCTCGAAGAAGGCGTCGCGGTGGTAACCGGAGTTGAATAGGACTGCGTCGGCTGCCATCGCCGACAGCCAGTTGGTCAGCGCATAGGAAAAATCTGCCTCGGTCAGGGGGGAGTCGGGATAGCTGAGTTGAGTCTCGTGGAAGTAGATGGCCACCGGTGTGTCACCCAGGTAGGGCCGGGCGAATGTGCGGAATTGCGCCAGGTCCATCATGTCCGAGGCCATTACGACGTCAGGTCGCCAAGGATCGCTGGTTTCGAGGGTGTGGGCGAGAGTGAGAGCCGAGCCCCGCATTCGCCACTTCCACCATCGACCGGGATGGGTGAGGAGTCGCACCTCGTGCGTCGAGCGGTTGGCGTACCCTTCGGCCCAGGCGCGATGTGACCCGGTGAAGTACGGCTCCACCAGGAGGACCTTCATCGTGGCAGGCCTAGTCCGAGATCCAACACTTCGGGCACGGTGTGAGGTTTTCCCGCTGGGCACGGTGATACATGATCAGGACGCCGTGGATCCGAGTCGGGTCGCAGAACGGTTTGCGATCATCCTGGGGATAGCTGCGGTGGTGGTGAGGGTCGCCAAAGTAAGAGACGACCAGTCTCGCCGAGGGTCCTCCCGGGACCGGAATCTCGGCGGAACTCATTCCGTGATCCCTGCCCGAACGATGTCTTCGATGACGACTTTGAGATGTTGCAGGTTGTCGCGAACCGACACCAGGGTCCGGGACGCAAAGAGGTCCGGTCGGGAAAGGCGATGACCGGGGCGCAGCTCGGTGGTCAACCTCAGCTCGGTACCCCCGGTGGGGGAATTGGCGAATTGATACCTGTACCGGGCCGTGGCTCTGCCAGCCCGGATGGACACTTCGAGCAGCCGGTTAGGCATGAACATTGTGATCTCGAGGGTGGCGGAGTCTGCACTCTTCGAGGACTGATGGAATCGTGAGCCGCGGTGACCGGGACCGGCTTGGAGAGGCTGGGTGGCGAGGATCGCCCAATTCCAATCCGGGTTGTGCTCCAGGTTTGCCAAGTAGGGGAAGACCGTTGCGCGGGGGGCGTTGATGGTGACGGTCACGGTGAATTCAACCAGTGGGTTCCGGTCGGCAGTCGTGTTGCGGTTGTGAACGTTGGTGGAGATTATGGGTTTCCTTCATTGGTAGTTCGCTGTGAGATTTCTTCACAACGGGAGCAGGCGACGAGACCCAACTTCTCGGCGTTTTTCTGATGGGTGAGCACCCCGGTCATACGATCGGAGCAGAGCGGCAGGCGAGGGTCGTTTGGGTGACGGCGGTGATAGGTGGCGTCCTCGCCGAAAAACGTCACGACCAGGGCCGAGTTGGGGCGGAGGCGCTGGAGCCTGCTCATGCCACGACGATGGAGTCGAGGGTCAATTCAGGGTGATCGCGAACGACGGCGTCGAGGCGATGGCGGTGCGGGAAGAGGGCGATGAGAGTGCCGTCGGTGCGGGCGAACATCTCGACGTCACGAATCTGGTTGAGCTCGACGGCGCTATCCGTGTCGGTCCGGCGGGCCACGGTGAATTGACTGGGGGTGAGCTCGACCCGGGCACCGTATTCGTGTTCGAGTCGATGGATCGCCACCTCGAACTGCATCGGGCCGACAGCAGCAAAAATAGGTTGTTGATCACCCCGATCTGGGTGGCGCAACACTTGAACGACGCCCTCTTGATCGAGCCGGGTTATGCCACGTCGGAACTGTTTGTAGCGGGCAGTGTCGATGTTGCGGGCAATCTTGAAGTGTTCGGGGGCGAAGGAGGGAATCGGTGGATAGGCAACGGAACCGTCCTCGCTGAGGCTGTCACCGATCCGGACGTCGACGGCGTTCACCAGCCCGACAACGTCTCCCGGGCCGGCCACTTCGATGGTGTCTCGCGCCCGGCCAAACATCTGGTGGGCGTACTTGGTTGAGAAGACCCGTCCCGTCCGCTGGTAGACGAGGGTCATTCCCCGTTCGAACTTACCTGAGCAGACCCGCAGGTAGGCGAACCGGTCACGATGGCGGGGATCGAGATTGGTTTGAATCTTGAAAACGAATCCCGAGCACTGTCCATCGAGAGCAAGGGCGAGACCCGATTTGTCAGGCCGCGGCTCGGGCGGGGGCACCAGATCGACGACTGCATCGAGCAAGAGGCGGATCCCGAAGTTCCACAACGCCGACCCGAAGAAAACCGGGGTGGCTTCACCGGCCAAGAAAGCCTTGTGGTCGTAGTCGGCCCCGACCGCCTCAAGGAGCTCCAACTCGATACGGGCCTTCGACCGGTGCTCACCGTCGGCGAGGTCCTTCAGCGAGGTCTGACGTTCGGCGGCGATGCCCGCGCCGTGGGCGGTCCGATCGAATGCCCAGAGTGAGCCGTCGCGACGGTCGGCGACCCCGACGAAATCTCCACCCATCCCAATCGGCCAGGTAACCGGCATGGCTCTGATCCCGAGCTGGCGCTCGATGTCATCGATCAACTCAAGGGGGGCGAGCCCGGGCCGGTCACACTTGTTGATGAACGTGATCAATGGGATTCCACGGGCCTGAGCGACCTGAAACAACTTGAGGGTCTGCGCTTCGATTCCTTTGGCAGCGTCGAGGACGATGATTGCCGCGTCGACCGCGGACACCACC
>DATLEZ010000056.1:0-4130 GCA_035525055.1 Acidimicrobiia bacterium
ACCTGTAGCGGCCCTGGGCCATTAGAGATAGAGCCGCGAATGGTTCACCCTGGCTGCCGGTTGTGATCAGGAGTTGATTCCTTTGTGGAAGCTCCATCAGTTCCTGGATATCGACCAGTGCGTAGCCGGGTATGTCGAGCCGACCAAGGTCCTTGGCGACTTCGGCGTTGCGCTGCATCGAACGACCGAAGAGGGCGATGGTGCGGCCGGTGGCTATTCCGGCTGTGACGAGTTGTTGGACCCGGTGATTGTGCGAGCTGAAGCAGGCGGCAACAACCCGTCCCGGTGCGTCCTTCATGATGTCCCTGATCGGGTCGGCGAGCGAGCGCTCGGATGGAACGAACCCCGGGCTCTCGGCGTTGGTGGAGTCCGATAGGAGCAGTCGGACATCCCACCCTCCTAGCTGGGCGAAGGCGGCGAGATCGGTCGGGCGCCCGTCGATCGGAGTCGGGTCGAGTTTGAAGTCCCCCGAGTGGACCACGATCCCCTCCGGCGTGTCGAAGGCGATTCCGCAGGCATCCGGAACCGAATGGGTGACTGGGATCAACTGAAACCGGAAGGGGCCGTGATCCTGCCATTCCAGCGGTTTGACAGGACGCCAATCTGCTTCAATGCCGGACTCTTCGACCCGGCCGGCGGCTATTCCCAACGCCAGGGCACTGCCATAAACGGGAACGTTGATGTCCCGCAAAAAATAGGGCAAGGCGCCCATGTGGTCCTCGTGACCATGCGTGAGCACGACGAACTCGACATCGCCGGCCCGTTCTCGCAGCCAGGACCAGTCGGGAAATACCAGGTCGACGCCGAGCATCTCTTCTTCGGGGAACATCAGGCCGATGTCGATGAGGCAGATCTTGCCGTCCACCTCGAGAGCAGCGCAGTTGCGGCCGATCTCGCCCAGGCCACCGAGGAAGGAGACGCTTACGGTCACTGCTTGGATATGGCCGATAGGCAGGTGTCGTACTTGTCGATCAGGCTGTCCCAGGAGAATCGGAACATCGACTGCCTCAGCCCGACCGGAGGCTCCGGGTGGTCGAGAGCGGCGGCGAGCGCTTCGATGAGGCCACCATCTCGGTACAGAACTTCGTCGCGAAGCTCGTTGGGGATCAGCCAAGGGTAGGCGAGCCGGTTGGGGAGGACGGGTCGGCAGCCGGCGGCGATGGCCTCGACGATTGAGATTCCGAAGAACTCCTGGAGGGCCGTCGACACGACGACGTCACAGCTCGCCACCAGCTTGCGGTAGGTGTCAAGATCGCTCTCCCCGTCGTGGATGATGCGATCGCCTGCTACCCGGCGTATGCGTTCGAGCGACCGGGGAACCCTGGGCGGGCGGGCTCCGGTCAGTACGAGTTCGAAGTCGATGCCCTTTTGTACCAACGCGTCGACGGCACCCGCGAATGTGTCGGGGTCCTTGTCATGATCCCAGCGATGATTCCACAGCAGACGAGGGAGCCCGATTCGCTCAGAGCGGGCCGCAGCCCAATTCAGATCGATTCCAACAGGGAGGACTTGGCTCTTTGATGGGACCCCTTCGATCAGGTGGGCGTGGGTGAAGTCGGGAAAGTGGCGGAGCAGGCGGGGTAGCGCCTCGAAGAAGGCGTCGCGGTGGTAACCGGAGTTGAAAAAGACTGCGTCGGCTGCCATCGCCGACAGCCAGTTGGTCAGCGCATAGGAAAAATCTGGCTCGGTCATGGGCGAGTCGGGATAGCTGAGTTGAGTCTCGTGGAAGTAGATGGCAACCGGTGTGTCACCCAGGTAAGGCCGGGCGAATGTGCGGAATTGCGCCAGGTCCATCATGTCCGAGGCCAATACGACATCAGGTCGCCAAGGATCGCTGGTCTCGAGGGTGAGGGCGAGAGTGAGAGCCGAGCCCCGCATTCGCCACTTCCACCATCGACCCGGATGGGTGAGGAGTCGCACCTCGTGCGTCGAGCGGTTGGCGTACCCTTCGGCCCAGGCGCGATGCGACCCGGTGAAGTACGGCTCCACCAGGAGAACCTTCATTGTGGCGGGCCTAGCCCGCGATCCAACACGTCGGGCACGGTGTGAGGCCTTCCCGCTGGGCACGGTGATACATGATCAGGACGCCGTGGATCCGGGTCGGGTCGCAGAACGGTTTGCGATCATCCTGGGGATAGCTGCGGTGGTGATGAGGGTCGCCAAAGTAGGAGACGACCAGTCTCGCGGAGGGTCCTCCCGGGACCGGAATCTCGCCGAAACTCATTCCGTGATCCCTGCCCGAACGATGTCTTCAATGACCACTTTGAGATGTTGCAGGTTCTCGCGGACCGCGAGCTGGGTCCGGGATGCATAGAGGTCCGGTCGGGGAAGGCGATGACCGGGGCGCAGCTCGGTGGTCAACGTCAGCTCGGTACCCCCGGTTGGGGAATTGGCGAATTGATACCGGTACCGGGCCGTAGCCTTGCCAGCCTGGCTGGACACTTCGAGCAGCCGGTTAGGCATGAACTTTGTGATCTCGAGGAGGGTGGCGGAGTCTGCACTCTTCGAGGACTGATGGAATCGTGAGCCGCGGCGACCGGGACCGGCTTGGAGCGGTTGGGTGGCGAGGATCGCCCAATTCCAATCCGGGTTGTGTTCCAGGTTTGCCAAGTAGGGGAAGACCGTCGCGCGGGGGCGTCGATGGTGACGGTCACGGTGAATTCAACTAGTGGGTTCCGGTCGGCAGTCGGGTTTCGGTTGTGAACGTTGGTGGAGATCATGGGTTTCCTTCATCGGTAATTCGCTGTGAGCTTTCTTCACAACGGGGGCAGGCGACGAGACCCGACTTCTCGGCGTCTTTCTGATGGGCTGAAAAAGGTCACGACCAGGGCCGAGTTGGGACGGAGGCGCGGGAGCCTGTTCATCCCACGACGATGGAGTCGAGGGTCAATTCAGGGTGATCGCGAATTACGGCGTCGAGGCGATGGCGGTGCGGGAAGAGGGCGATGAGGGTGCCGTCGGCGCGGGCGAACACGTCGACGTCGCGAATCTGGTTGAGCTCGACGGCGCTACCCGGGTCGGTCCGGCGGGCCACGGTGAATTGACTGGGAGTGAGCTCGACCCGGGCACCGTATTCGTGTTCGAGTCGATGGATCGCCACCTCGAACTGCATCGGGCCGACTGCAGCAAAAACAGGTTGTTGATCACCCCGATCTGGATGGCGCAACACTTGAACGACGCCCTCTTGATCGAGCCGGGTTATGCCACGTCGGAACTGTTTGTAACGGGCGGTGTCGATGTTGCGGGCAATCTTGAAGTGTTCGGGGGCGAAGGAGGGAATCGGTGGGTAGGCAACGGCACCGTCCTCGCTGAGGCTGTCACCGATCTGGACGTCGCCGGCGTTCACCAGCCCGACAACGTCTCCCGGGCCGGCCACTTCGATGGCGTCCCGCGCCCGGCCGAACATCTGGTGGGCGTACTTGGTTGAGAAGACCCGTCCCGTCCGCTGGTTGACGAGGGTCATTCCCCGTTCGAACTCACCTGAGCAGACCCGCAGGTAGGCGACCCGGTCACGATGGCGGGGATCCAGATTGGTTTGAATCTTGAAAACGAATCCCGAGCACTGTCCATCGAGAGCAAGGGCGAGACCCGATTTGTCAGGGCGCGGCTCGGGCGGGGGCCCCAGATCGACGACAGCATCGAGCAAGAGACGGATCCCGAAGTTCCACAACGCCGACCCGAACAAAACCGGAGTGGCTTCACCGGCCAAGAAAGCCTTGTGGTCGTAGTCGGCCCCCACGGCCTCAAGGAGCTCCAACTCGATACGGGCCTTCGACCGGTGCTCACCGTCGGCCAGGTCCTTCAGCGAGGTCTGACGTTCGGCGGCGATGCCCGCGCCGTGAGCAGTCCGATCGAATGCCCAGAATGAGCCGTCGCGACGATCGGCGACCCCGACGAAATCTCCACCCATCCCAATCGGCCAGGTAACCGGCATGGCTCTGATCCCGAGCTGGCGCTCGATGTCATCGATCAACTCAAGGGGGGCCAGTCCGGGCCGGTCACACTTGTTGATGAACGTGATCAATGGGATTCCACGGGCCTGAGCGACCTGAAACAACTTGAGGGTCTGCGCTTCGATTCCTTTGGCAGCGTCGAGGACGATGATTGCCGCGTCGACCGCGGACACCACC
>DATLEZ010000057.1:0-14120 GCA_035525055.1 Acidimicrobiia bacterium
CACCGGGTGGTCGGCCGCCGGGAGCTGGGAGACGCCGGCCAACAGCTCAGTGACCCACCTGGTTCTTGGTGGGCGTGGCCCGCTTATCGTTGACTACTCCTCGGCTATCCATTTGGAATCGCTACAACTGGAGTCGCCTCAGTCGAAATCGGCCAAATTGGAATCGGCTTGGGACGACGCCCGCCACGAGCCTGGCAAGGAACTTGGATGACCGCTCGCTACGACTCCCGTAAATACGCGCTGATCAATCGGTGGAACCCTCGCAATCTCGAGATCATCCGCGATTGGGTGGCACCGGTTCCAGGCGAGCGCATCCTCGACGTCGGGTGCGGCAAAGGTCATCTGGTGAAGGCTCTCAGCGAACTCGGCATCGATGCAGTTGGCATCGATTTGAATCCGAACGCCGCTGACGTTGCTGTCGTACCTCGGGTTCGGACGATGTCGGCGACACACCTCGACTTCGAGGATGGGGCCTTCGATGCAGTGGTGTCCTTCCACGCCATCGAACACATTCCTCCGATCGACGAGGCACTGCGGGAGATGGCGCGAGTCGTCAAGCCTTCCGGAAAGGTTCTCCTCGTCTACCCGGCCGAACCCATAAGAGGCCTCTATGCGATTCCCACGTCCGTCATTCTTCACCGCACCCCTTTCAAAGCCCGCCAGGTCCATATTCATAAATTGAATCCGGCCCTGGTTGCAGAACTCGGCGCCGTGGCGGGACTACGCCAGCTCAAAAAGAAACTCAGAATGTGGCCCTCACCCGAGTACGCCTCACTCTTCGACCGCGTCTGAAGTCGCTCAACGACCTGAATTCGATCCTTGTAATTTCTCCCGGGGATGGTGAAGCTGTGAGCCCCGTTGCTAGGAGCATCCCGTAGTGGCTCGGACCTTCGTCCTCGACACGTGCGTTCTTCTCGCCGATCCATCAGCAACCCTCCGCTTCGATGAGCATCAAGTTGTCCTGCCGATGGTTGTGGTCGAGGAGCTCGATCGGAAGAAGACTCGACCGGACGAAGTCGGCACCAACGCCCGCGCCGCTCTTCGCCTCCTCGAGCAACTTGGCGCCTCCAAGCGCCTGGGCATGCGAGAGCCGGTCGCTCTTCCCACCGGGGGCACACTTCGTATCGAGCTGAACGGCGTCGTCTCCGGCCGGCTCCCATCGGTTCTCGATCCGGCCACGCCCGATCACCGTCTCCTCGCCTGTTGTTTGAACCTGGCCGATGTCGGCACCGAGACCGTTCTCGTAACGAAGGACACGGCCCTTCGAATCAAGGGCGCGCAACTCGGCCTCGAAGTCCAGGACTATCGAGCCGACACTGTGCCAGTTGAGGAGCTGCATTCGGGAATCAGCGAACTCCAGGTCGAGGCCGCTCTCATCGACCGGATCTACGACGAGAACAAGGTTCCATTGGCCAACACCGATGCCTTGGTCAACCAATTCCTTGTGTTGAGGAACAGATCGCAGTCGGCCCTTGCGCGTGTGATCCAGTCCGAGCCCGAAACGATTGTCGAGAGAGTGCCCAATCATCTCCGGGTCTTCGGCATCGAGCCCAAGAACCTGCGCCAGACGGTGGCCCTCCATCTGATGATGGATCCCGACATTCCTGCGGTGTCGCTGATGGGAATGGCGGGGACCGGTAAGACCTTCCTTGCTTTGGCCGCTGCCTTGGATCAGGTCCTGGAAATGGGGCGATACCGACGCGTCACGGTCTACCGGCCGCTGATCGCGGTCGGTCGGCAGGAGGTGGGCTTTCTTCCGGGTGATCTCGGTGAGAAGCTGGCGCCCTGGATGGCAGCGGTCCACGACAACCTCTATGCCCTCTTCTCTGACGCCGGTCCCGATGGCGCCAACGGAGCTGTCGACGATCTCATCGAACGTGGTGAGTTGGAGATGGCGGCGATCACCTACTTGCGCGGCAGGTCGATCACCGGCGAGGTCGTCATCATCGACGAAGCGCAGAATCTGGAACTGCCCACGCTCAAGGTCATCTTGACCCGCATGGCCCGCGATTCGAAGGTGATCTTGTGCGGTGATTTGACTCAGGTCGACAATCCCTATATCTCGCCATTCGGAGGAATGGCAGCTCTCATCGAGAAATTCAAGGGATCCAATCTCTTCGGACATGTGACCCTGGAGCGCTCGGTCCGCTCTCCGTTGGCCGAGATGGCTGCCACCGTCTTGTAGCCACCCCGTAGTCTTTCCTGGTG
Organism: Acidimicrobiia bacterium; assembly: GCA_035525055.1. Classification (GTDB taxonomy): domain Bacteria; phylum Actinomycetota; class Acidimicrobiia; order Spongiisociales; family ZC4RG35; genus DATEEG01. The sequence goes on from DATLEZ010000057.1 coordinate 2,209, forward strand.
CGGCTCGCTGCCATTGTTCTCGCCGGTGGACTGGGTGCCCGGGTCCGGAGTGGGATCAACAAAGTGTTTCTTCCCATTCGGGATCGGGCCGTAGTTGATTACTCCGTTCGGACCTTCCAGCGGGCGAGCGATGTCAGCCGGATCGTCATCGCCGTCCGTCCCGAAGATCGTCACCGCCTCGACCACCTCACCGGGCCAGTCGCCGGCCCGCCGCTTTCGACGGTGGCCGGCGGCGTCACGCGCCACCAGAGCGAGGTTTCCGCCATTGAGTTTCTAGCGACAGCCATCGAGGCCGGTGCGATCGACCTGATCGCGATCCATGACGGGGCCCGCCCTTTTATGACCTTCGAACTCCTCGACGCGTGCATCGAAGCCGCAGTCCGTTTCGGGGGGGCGGTCCCGGGGATGCCGCCGGAAGCACCGCTCTATCGGATGGAGGAAGGTGCGGCTGTTCCGCTGGATGGTGATGCTCTCATCAGAGTTCAAACCCCGCAGGTCTTCAAGGCCCGGCCACTGCTCGATGCCTATCGGGCCTCGGGGGAAGCCGGATTCGAAGGAGTCGACACCGCTGAGACCATGGAGAAGTTCGGCACGGTCGAAGTTGCGATCGTTCCCGCCGATGAGCGCAACATGAAGGTCACATTCGTCGAGGACCTATTCCGGGCCGAGGAGTTGGCAACGAATTGGGACGACGGCAGGTGGCGACGGTAGTCGGTAGTCGGAAGTCGGGAGCCGGAAGTCGGGAGTCGGGAGTCGGGAGTCTGAAGAACACCGAAGGAAAAGAGGCCTCGCTTCCCAAATTTGGTCGCTCAGTCCCGGCGCTCGGCAAATTTGGCTGCTCGGTCGCGGTACTCGCGACATCACAGTCCCGGTACTCGCGACTGAGCTGCCAAATTTCCTGTGACGCGGGAGCCAGCTGCCAAATTTCGTTGGGCAACTCGGTCAGGTAACGCTTGTGTGGCTGGCGTCGTCGCGGTGGCGATAGAGCCACCACCAGAGGCCACCGTGAGCCGCGATCCCAATGGCGAGGACGATCGTGACGATCGGATAGCCCAGGATCAGGGCGACGATGGCGCAGATAGCGGCGCCCGCAACAAGAGTTGTGCGCACCCCATTAAGCGGTCCAAACATGATCGCTAAGTTACCAAAATACGCGGTAGGGCTCTGCTGCCTACTGCCTACTGATCACTACTTCTTCTTCGTCGTTGCCTTCTTCGTCGCTTTCCGGGCCGGCTTCTTCGGCGCTGCTACCTCGCCGGAGGCAACTCGTTCCCTTCGGGCGGTCAGCAACTCGACCGCTCGTTCGAGGGTGATGGTGTCGGGGTCTTCCCCTGTTCGCAATGAGGCATTGGTTTCGCCATCCGTGACGTAGGGTCCAAACCGACCCGATCGCACCGTGATCATCTTTCCCGAAGCCGGATCATTGCCGACCTGTCGTCCGGGACTGGCGGCTGCACGCTGTCCTTTTCGCCGAGGTGGCTGGCGGAACAACTCCACTGCGCCGTCTAGGTCGACGGTAAACAACTGATCCTCGGCCTCGAGCGACCGGCGGTCAGCGCCCCTGGTCAGGTACGGGCCGTACCGGCCGTTCTGGGCCAGGATCTCCTCACCTGTGTCCGGGTCGGTTCCGACAGTCCTGGGCAGGGTCAGAAGTTGGAGCGACTGGTCGAGGGTCAGGTCGTCGAGGGTCATCGATTTGAGTAGCGACGCCGTCTTCGGCTTCTCCTTTCCTTCGGGTTCCCCCAGTTGGACATAGGGGCCGTAGCGGCCGCTTCGGGCCATTACCACCTTCCCGCTGTCGGGGTCGGTGCCAAGGATCTTGTCGCCGGCGGGTTGCGTTTCGAGCAGTTCGATGGCCTTCTCGATCGTCAGTTCGTCGGGGGGAAGAGTGTCCGGAACGGACGCACGGTCGAGGTCGCGCTCGAGGAAAGGTCCGTACCTCCCGACCCTGAGGATGATTTCCCGCCCTTGCGGATCCTCCCCCAGTGGCATCGAGTTCACCTGCCGGGCATCGATCGCGTCGAGACGCTCGGCTACCTGGTGCTGCAGTCCCTCAGTGCCCAGGTAGAACCTGGTCAACCAGGGGACCGTCTTCTCCTCGCCGTCGGCGATTCGATCGAGGTCGTCCTCCATTCGAGCGGTGAACGCATAGTCCACGAGATCCGGGAAGTGCCCTTCGAGAAGGCTGATGACGGCGAAGGCCGTAAAGGTCGGGATGAGGGCCTGGCCTTTCTTCCAGATGTAGCCCCGATCCTCGATTGTCGAGAGGATTGAGGCATAAGTCGAGGGGCGGCCCACCCCCAGTTCCTCGAGGCGTCTCACCAACGAGGCCTCGGTGAAACGCGGCGGTGGCTTGGTTGTGTGACCGTTTGGTTCGAGGGCGTGGACAGCCAGGTCCTGACCCTTGGTCAGGGTCGGCAGCCGCGTCTCCTGGTCGTCGAGGTCAGCCTCGGGGTCGTCGCTTCCTTCCACGTAGGCACGGAGAAAGCCAGCGAATGTGATCGTCCGGCCGGACGCCGAGAATTCAGCGTCGGTCCCGTTGGCAGCGACCGCGCCAAGGCGAACCGAAACGGATTCGCCGACGGCGTCGTTCATCTGCGATGCCACCGCCCGCTTCCAGATCAGGTCATAGAGCCTGGCCTCGTCCTGGCCGACTTCGCGGGCAACTTGTTCCGGGGTTCGGAACTTGTCACCTGACGGTCTGATGGCCTCATGGGCCTCCTGGGCGTTCTTGACCTTGTTGGCGTAGATGCGCGGCTGCTTGGGCAGGTACTCCGGTCCGTAGAGCTGGGTGATCTGAATGCGGGCCGCCGCCACCGCCGCTTCTGACAATGCAGTCGAGTCGGTTCGCATATATGTGATGTATCCGGCCTCGTAGAGACGCTGAGCTACCGACATGGTCCGAGCCGCGGCAAAGCGCAACTTGCGGCTGGCTTCCTGCTGCAGAGTCGAAGTTCGGAAAGGTGGGTAGGGGCTCCGCCGGTAGGGCTTGGACTCGATCGTGCGGATCGAGAATTCCGAGTCCGTCAGTGATCGCGCCAGCGCCGTAGCCGCCTCCTCATCGAGGAGGACAACGTTCTTGTTGGCGGCCGCGCCCTTTTCATCAAAGTCGGCCCCGGTGGCGACCTTGACTCCAGCAACGGCAACCAGTGTCCCCGGGAAAGTCGAATCCCGGTCGGCTCCACTCGACTTGTCGTCGGGCCCTTCTCGAAGTTGGGGAGAGAAGATGCCTTCGATGTCCCAGTAGGTCGCAGAGCGGAACTGGATGCGCTCCCTCTCCCGCTCCACGATGATCCTCACCGCCACGCTTTGGACCCGTCCGGCCGACAAACCTTGCCGCACCCTTCTCCAGAGGACCGGCGAGACCTCATATCCATAGAGGCGGTCGAGGATTCGCCTCGCCTCCTGGGCATCCACCAGGCGCCGGTCGATCTGGCGCGGGTTGGCGAAGGCTTCCCTGATAGCCGGTTCGGTGATCTCGTGGAACACCATCCGCTTCACTTCGATCTTGGGCTTGAGCACCTCGGCCAGATGCCAGGCGATCGATTCTCCCTCGCGGTCCTCGTCGGTGGCGAGGTACAACTCGTCGGCTTTCTTCAGGAGGTCTTTGAGCTTCTTGACCCGATCCTTCCGTTCCTTGGGAACCACATAGACCGGTTCGAAGCCGTTGGCCACATTGACGCCGAGCCTCGCCCAGTCCTCTCCCCGGAGCGACTCGGGGATCTCGGCGGCCGAGCGGGGGAGGTCGCGAATGTGCCCCATCGAGGCCTCGACGGTGACGTCCTCCCCCAGAAATCGGGAGATGGTGCGAGCCTTCGTCGGCGACTCGACGATGATCAATTTCATGCGGTAGGTCTCATTTTCATTGGCGGCAGGCCCGGTGCCCTTCCGCTTTTCAACGGCGGGGAGCCCTTCCTCTTTTCATTGGCGGGGGCGTTGATCGGGGCCGACTTGGGGCTCGATCCCTTTTTTCACTGTCCATTATGCGATGCCGGATGTCAACTCCCGGATACTCCCGGCCGGGACCAGATCGGTCTCAATCGGCCCGATCGAAGGCCAGGAACAGGGTTCTCCTCGGGACCGGCCCGCACAACTCCTCCATAGGCTCGCCTAACCCCTCCATAGGATTGGCGACTTCAGGAAAGTACGGTCATATCAACTTGGAGATGGTTTCTGAACTCCGGGGCAGGGATCTCATCAGGCGGGGCCCATTTGCCCGTCTGTGGTGGTCCCAGGCGGTTTCGTCCCTTGGCGACTGGGTAAGCCTGTTCGCCAGCTTTGCGCTGGCGGCCCGCATCGCCGGCGGCGGTAGCACGGCCAGCCTCGGCATCCTGGTCCCGCTGGTGGCCCGGATCCTACCGGGTCTCCTCTTCGGGATCGTTGGTGGCGTAATCGCGGATCGCTGGAATCGCAAGGTCACGATGCTTGTGGCCGATGTAGGACGGGCAGTCCTGGCGGGGGGTTTGGTATTCGTCGACAACTACCGGGAACTCTTTGCCCTTGCCTTTCTCACGGAATTGCTCTCGATGATCCGCCAGCCGGCCCGGGAAGCGGTCGTCCCTCACCTAGTTCCAGAACGTCACCTGTTGGCGGCCAATGGCCTTTCGTTGTTGAGTAACTATGGGACGGCCCCCATCGGATCAGCGATCTTCGCCGGACTTAGCGAGGTGGGCTCTCGCTTGCCCCAGTTCGGGACGTTTGGATCGTCGATCGCGGCCGCCTTTGTGTTCGACGCCATCACATTCCTGCTGTCGGCCACCATCATCGTGTTCACTCCGATTCCGGAGGTGAAACTTCCCAAGTCTCGTCGAGCCAAGGGCAAGCTCGACGTGCGGACACCATTACGGGATATCGGGGAGGGCTTCCGTTTCGTCACGAGAAGCGGGCCGATCCGCCGGATGATCCTCGGGATGGCCGCGGGCCTCTTCGGCGGCGGAGCCCTGTTTGTGATCGGGCAGCCGTTCGCCGAACAGGTGCTGAGGGTTTCCGACGCGGGTTACGGGATAATCGTGACCGCGCTCGGGATCGGGGTTGGACTCGGAATGCTGGGAGTCACGATCCTCGGCACGATGGACACTCGACGCCAGCTTGTGTTCGGGGTTGCCCTGGCGAGCATCGGGGTTGCCATCATCGCCACCGGGTTTACCGACTCGCTGTGGGCCGCAACTGCGTGGACGCTCTTGACCGGCGTCGGGACCGGAGTCGCCTATGTCACGGCCTTCACCCAACTCCATGCCACTGTCGATGACGAGCTTCGGGGCCGCACGTTCGCGACGATGTTCGCCTTTGCCAGGACCGCTCTCCTGATCTCTTTCGCCCTGGCGGGTGTCGGGGCGGCGGCCCTTGATGGGGTCCTCACGGGTGAGCTCAACGAGGGCATCCGAGCCGTGATCGTGCTCGGCGGGCTTGTGGTACTGCTGGTCGGAGGAACCGTCCTATGGGCAGCGCGGGAAGAGATCCGTCCCACGGCACTAGATGCCGATCAGCTGGCGACGCTCGCCGATGCAGGGGACGCCATCACGTGGATGCGCGGCGATCGCAGCCGCAACCGACGGCCTCCTGTGGATGAAGAGTGAGCGGCTTCTATCTCGCGATCGAAGGGGGAGAGGGCGCCGGCAAGACCACGGTCGGCACGCTCCTGGCGCAGGCCTTGACCGAGCGGGGCGAAGAAGTGGTGAGCGTCCGCGAGCCGGGTTCGACTGACCTAGGCCAGGAGGTTCGGCGTCTGCTCCTTCATTGGCAGGACATGACGCCATGGGCGGAAGCGATGTTGTATGCCGCCCAACGGGCCCAGGTGGTAGCGGAGATGGTCGCTCCCGCTCTGGCCCGGGGTAGCTTCGTGATCTCGGATCGGTCGCTCTATTCCTCGCTGGCGTATCAGGGAGCCGCCCGTGGTCTCGGGATCGGAACGGTGCGGATCGTGAACGAACTGGCGGTAGGGGGCCTTCTTCCGGATCTCGTGGTGGTGCTGTTGCTCGACACAACGACCGGCCTATCCCGGCAGGGCGATCCCGATCGCATCGGCGGAGAGACCGATGACTTTCACCAAACCGTTCTCGACGGCTACCGGACCCTTGCCTCGGCCGAACCTGATCGTGTGAGGTTGATCGAGGTGGTGGACCAACCCGCCGCGGTTGTTAAGCAGATACTGAAGCTGATCGATGACGCCCATGGCTGATGCGGTGACCACGGGACTGCCCACATCGGGGTTCGACAGCGTCGTAGGGCATCGCGAGATAGTCGAGTTCCTCCGCGCCGAGATGGCGGCACCCGGTCACGCTTACCTTTTCACCGGGGCAGGGTCGGTCGGAAAGGCAACTGTCGCCAAAGAGTTCGCCAGATTGCTGCTATGCCCCGAAGGTGGCGCCCATGAGGAACCGTGCCGGTCGTGTCGCCGGGTCGCTTCGGGCAATCATCCCGATCTGATCGCGGTGGAGCCGGAGGGAAGGACCAGCCTGGGAGTCGACCAGGCCCGGGGTGTGGTTTCGCAGGCGGCCCTCTCGCCGGTGGAGTCCCCGAAGCGAGTGTTCTTTTTTGAGGATGCGGGGCTGATGACCGAACAAGCGGCCAACACTCTGCTCAAGACGCTGGAGGAGCCGACCGCGCCAGTGATCTTTCTCTTGGCGGCCGAGTCTGAGGACGACTTTCCGCCGACCGTCGCCAGCCGCTGCCGCACGGTGCACTTCGGGCGAGTTCCCGACGAAGAGTTGACCCGGGCCCTGGTCGATCGTGGAATCGGGGCGGACGCGGCGCGGGTGGCGGCGCTGGTGGCCGGAGGGAGGCCTGGCCTGGCCCTGGCTCTGGCGACGAGACCGGAAGTCGCACGAGTCCGGCAGGCGTGGTTGTCCCTGCCCGAGCGGGTGACGGCCCGTCCCGGCGACGCCTTCGCGTTGGCCGAGGAGATGCTGGCCACGCTCGAACCGTTGGCCGCTGACCTGGCAGGAGCCGAGGGGACCGCCGAGGCCCGCGACCGCGCCAAGAAGCGCGCCACGCAGTCGCTGCTAGCCGGGGGTCTCGAGATCCTGGCGTCTTTCTACGCCGACGGGGCGTCGCTGCAGCTCGGCGGGCCGGTTCGGAACCGGGACGTGCCATTGCCCGCGCTCACCATCGTGCCGCCGGCGCGGGCCGTCGCCAATGCCCAACTGGTCCTTGATGCAGTCGTCGACCTAGCCGGCAATCTCCGGGCAACGCCGGTGCTGGCGTCACTGTTCACGTCTCTGGGAAGCGAGTAGAGGTCCAGGGCGAAGCCTCTCCAAATTTGGCGCGCCACGAACGCTCAACTGGAATCTGGCGCAGGACAAACAAATGTCGCGCCAGATTTGCCTCGGGGTTATGCCAGAAGTGACCCCGAATCTGCCTTCTAGCATGGCGGTATTCACTGGCCGGAGTAGCTCAGTTGGCAGAGCATGCGATTCGTAATCGCAAGGTCAGGGGTTCAACTCCCCTCTCCGGCTCGAAGCCCTCGATGGCCCTGGCCCTGGCCCTGGCTCGTGGCAGGGTGGGATCGTTCAAAATCAGCGAAGAGCGCCCACCTCCGCGTGAGACGTAATTTGGCTGCTGAGTCCCGCTTCTGGTGAAACTTGGCGCGCCAGGCCCGGTTCCCGGGACAGAGCTGCCGAATTTGCCTGACTGCGGGAGCCACCCGCCAAATTTCGGGTAGTGCGGGCCCGGAATCGTAATTACCGGACCTTCCTTTACCTTCGCTGCTCTTCTTGTTCATCGCCCGGTCTCGTCGATTGAAGTCGCCGAAATTTGGTCACTCACTCGCGCCCTGGACCAAATTCGGCAACTCAGAGCCGGTACTCGGCCGCCAGCGACCGAATTACGCACCTGGCCGGCCGCCACCGACCGAATTACGCACCGGCCGGGAGCCAGCGACCGAATTACGCACCGGCTGGGAGCCAGCGACCGAATTTCGGCAGACGGAGGTCAGCAACCAGAACGGAAGACCTCCTGTTCCTTCGCTGCTTTTCCCTGGTCGATCCTTCTCGCACGATCGACGGCGCTGGCGAAACACATGCCTCCCCCCGTCTACCGTCCTGGGGACATGGCTGACCGGACTACTTTCGAGGACGATGCCATGCCCCTGGCGTCTCAGCTTTACGGGGCGGCGATGCGTCTGACTCGCAATCCTTCCGATGCTGAGGACCTCGTTCAAGAGACCTTCCTCAAGGCATACCGTGCCTACGACAGCTACGAGGCCGGCACCAACCTCAAGGCGTGGCTGTACCGCATCCTCACCAACACCTTCATCAACAACTACCGGCGTGACACCAGACGGCCGCAGGAGACCGACCTGGGCGATCTCGAAGACGTCTACCTCTTCCGCCGGATGAACCGTGATACATCCACCGGACAATCAAGTTCGGCCGAGGATCAGCTTTTGGAGGGACTTGTCGAGTCAGACATCAAAGAGGCTATCGAGGCGCTGCCGGACAGCTTCCGAATGGTGGTTTTGCTGGCCGATCTCGAAGGATTCAGCTACAAGGAGATCGCAGAAATCCTTGATATTCCGATCGGAACCGTGATGTCGCGGCTCCATCGGGGAAGAAAGGCCCTCCAGCAAGCGTTGTGGGACTTTGCCAGGCAACGTGGACTGGTGACAGGGACGCAGGACGGAAAGGCAGAAGAATGACGAAGGCCGTCAGAGACGCCAACCGACTCAACCCTCAAAACTGTCGAAGCGTGAGCACTCCCGGGATAGCCCGAAATGATGGAACCCTCATGAGCAAGCCCTCATGAGCAAGCCCTCATGAGCAAGCCCAAATGAGCAAGCCCAAATGAGCAAGCCCAAATGAGCAAGCCCAAATGAGCAAACACTGCGATGACGCCCTTCAGGACGTCTACGGCTATCTCGATCGGGAACTCTCGACGTTTGCTGCCTGGAGGGTTCGGCGCCACCTCAAAGCGTGCGGTGGCTGTGAGGCTGCGTACGGGTTCGAAGAGAAACTTCGCGTCGTCATCCGTGTGCGTCTCCAGGAGGAACCGCCCCCTGAGTTTCTGGCCCGTCTCCGGGCGGCCATCGACCACGAGCGTGGCAATCTCTAGTTGCAGCAAACCTGATCCGAAGCAGCTGTCAATCGGTGGCTCGCTCCAGTGATCGACCCCCGTTAGGCTCATTCCATGGCTCGTCGCCTTCTCGCCGCTGCCCTCGTGACCGCCGTGGTCACCCTCCTCGCACTGCCCTTGGGGGCCACAACTACCAGCGAGGCCGGCACTGAGACCGGCACCACCGAAGCGACCGCACCCGCCGTCATTATCGAACCGGCGGTCCCTGTCGACACCACCCCGGCGCCGGAAACCAATCCCGACTGGACCTACCGGTTCTTTATCCCGACTCTGTTGGTCCTGGCCGCGCTGGTTGTGATCGTCACGGTGATCCAGTACTTCACAAGAGTCGTACGCAACCGCTATCGCATCGTCCGGTGAGCGGGGGGCCTACAGGCACGATCAATTGGTCGCTGGCATCGCCCGTGGCCAACCGGGTGGCGGGGACCTATCCGCTGGCCGACACCTATCACACCGCCCACCTCCAGAACACGCTGCCCGACATCGTCAAGCGGGCCGCCGTGATGGTGACTGCCGAGACCGGCCTCAGCACGCCCGGTGACCCCGACGTTCTGGTCGTCAGCAGGTCCGACTGGGCTCACCGCAACCTGGCTACCTTTTCGCACCTCCTGGCTCCTCTCGAGTCCAAGATCGCCGAGAAGCTCGAGGAGTCAGGCTCTAAGGCTGCGCCCACCATCGTTGCCCGACAGGTTGTGGCAATCGAGACCGGCGCACTTCTCGGGTTCCTCGCTCGCCGGGTGCTCGGCCAATACGAGCTGGTTCTCCCGACCGGTGACAAGGGTGACGTCGTTGCAGTGGTCGGTGCCAACGTGCTGGCTCTGGAGCGCCAGCAGCAACTCAAACCTTCCGACTTCCGATTCTGGATCGCACTGCACGAGGCGACCCATCGGGCTCAGTTCGTGGGGGTGCCGTGGATCCGCAGCTATTTCTTGAGCCTTGTCACAGAACTGGTGGGGTCGGCCGCTCCTACCCCTGGAAGGATTGGCCGCCTCGTAGCTGAGGTCATCGACGCGGGCCGCCAGGGTCGGCCGTTGATCGACGACACAGGGTTACTCGGGCTGCTGGCTACGCCCGAACAGCGGCAAACCATCGATCGGGTCCAGGCTTTGATGTCCCTTCTCGAAGGGCACGGGCACGTGGTCATGGACCGGATTGGCTCCCGGGTGCTGACGACCCAGGCCCGGATGTCGTCGATTCTGAAGGCCAGACGGGCCGATCCTCGCACTGCCGCCTTCTTCCGCCTCACCGGGATGGAGATGAAGATGCGCCAGTACGAAATGGGGGAGAAGTTCATCGCCGGCGTGGAGAAGGAAAGCGGGTGGTCGACACTCGCCAAAGCGTGGCTGGGACCCGAGTGGCTGCCAACCCTTCCCGAGATCGAGCAGCCAACCAAATGGTTGCAACGCGTCGCCTAGACGCTCTGTCCGCCGCCGTCGCCCAACGACTTGACCTACCGCAGGGCCGATGGGTCATCGCTCTCTCCGGTGGGGCCGATTCGGCCGCCCTTGCTTGGCTCACGTCCCGGGTCGGCCCGGTTCGAGCGGTCCATGTTCATCATGGTTTGGCGGCCTCCGATGCTCTCGACCGAGCCGCCCGGGCTGTCTCCGATGCTCTGGCGATTCCGATCGAGGTCAGATCCGTCACGCTCCACAAGTTTTCCGAGAACGCTGCCCGCTCCGCTCGATATGGCGCCCTGGATGCGGCCCTGGGAGAAGGCGAATGGGTCCTGACGGCTCACACTGCCGACGACCAGGCTGAAACGGTCATGGCCAACCTCCTCCGCGGCGCCGGTGTCGACGGCCTCGGGGGGATCCCTTTCCGGCGGGGACGCATCGCCCGGCCGATGCTGGAGGTCACCCGCTCGGAGACGAGGGAGTTGGCAACGCTGGCCGGTCTGCCGTGGATGGATGATCCCGGCAATGCCGATCTCGGTCAGCTTCGCAACCGGATCCGACTGCAGCTGATCCCCCAGCTCGAAGCCGAATTCAATCCGGCTCTTCGGAGGAACCTGACCGTGGCCGCTCGCGCCATCTCCGAGGCCGGCCTGGCCGGCCCAATCCTCGGTGAAGCGCTTGACGGCGGCTGGCGGGTCCCGGCTGGGGTCCTCTGGGCCATGGGATCGGAGGGGGCGGTGCGGGCGATGCGGGCGGTGGTGCGTCGCCTCCGGGACGGATATGGGCTCGATCGGAATGAGTCGGAACGAGCCTGGGCGGTCGTCTGCGGTGCCACCCGGGCAGCCGAGCTAGCCGGAGGGCTTCGCGTAGAACGTTCAGGACCCTGGCTGCTGATCCTGGTATCGGATCCATCGGCACAATTGGATTGATCGCCAATTGGATTGATCGCTAATTGGATTGATAGGTGCCGGGACCGCTACCTTTCGGCCCTCGCATGGATACGACTTGACGGCTTTGAGACAACTCATCTCATCCAAAGAGATCGCCGACAAGCTGGCCGAGATGGGCCGCCAGATCACCATTGACTACGAGGGGCGCGACCTTCTGATGGTCGGGGTGCTGAAGGGAGCCTTCATGGTCATGGCCGACTTGGCCCGGACAGTCGACCTGCCCGTCGAGTTCGACTTCATGGCGGTGTCGTCTTACGGGGCTTCCACCCAGACCTCCGTGGTGGTCCGGATTCTCAAGGACCTCGATCAGGAGATAGCCGACCGCGACGTTCTCATCGTCGAAGACATCATCGACTCGGGACTGACGTTGAACTACCTGTTGAAGTCGCTTTCGGTGCGACGTCCGGCCTCGTTGCAGGTTGCCACCCTCCTGCTCAAGGAAGGGATCCAGCGAGTCCCGCTTGACGTCAAGTACGTCGGCTTCCGGATCGGACCCGAG
>DATLEZ010000058.1:0-17277 GCA_035525055.1 Acidimicrobiia bacterium
CCCCTTGAGGCTTCGTGTGGTTGTGATCGTAGGACGGTCATGGCCCATGAAACTCATCGGTGGGGCTCGCTCGACGCTCCCTTTCGCGCTTAGACGATGCCTCTCGCCGCCCAGGCTTGAGCATTAAGCACGAACGGTGCGGCCGGCAGCATCTTTCGACACTGCTCACGTAGTTTCGCTCGACCCTTGGGGTCGAGGCTGGCGACCAATCCTCCGGCCGGGCCGACTCCAAGCTCAAACGGCTCCCACCACTCGTCAAAGGTCGGATGCTCAACGTGAACCGGAAGTACGCCCTCTTCGACGTCGCGTAACCCGGCTCTTCTGAACAACTCGCCGAGGTGGCCCTCGTGCGTACCGGCAAGCTGCGATTCATCTTCCATGGCGGGATCAATCGTGCGGGCCGCCGCCCAGAACAAGCTGAGGGGACCCTGGCCGCCGCCATGGTCCCAAACACATGCCGCCACCACGCCATTGTGACGCACGACGCGCCTCATCTCGCGAAGTCCCAGGACCGGATCTGTCATGAAGTGAACGACCAGTTGGGCAATGGCAGCGTCGAAGACTTGATCTGCGAACGGCAAGTTTTCGGCCGCTGCTCGTTGCACGCTCACACCGGGGTGACGCTCCTGCGCGGCCGCCACGAACGGTTCTGAAGGATCAACTGCCGATACAGAGGACGAACCAAGCAGTCTCACGAGTTCCCCCGTAAGAGCCCCGGGGCCGCAGCCAACGTCGAGGACAACTTGGCCGGCCTCGACTTGTGCAAAGTCGGCGAGTTGGGGAGCCAGCGGAGTGGAGTAGCGCCCCATGAATCTGTCGTAGGCATCGGCTCCAACGAGGAAGGTCATTGGTGAAATCTAACGCTCTGATGGTTCGGAGTTCGAGCCGCCCAATTAGTCGATGGCAGCCCGAGTCGGTGTTCGGAACTCTTGGGCACGCGATGAGCGATCGATCTGAGGTTTGCGGCCGAGCAGCGGTGCCTCGATGAAGCGCCAAGACAATCCGGCGAGAGCGATCGGGACGGCGACCATCGGGATCTCGGGTGGAATGGGGAGCAGTTGCTCCCAGGGCAGCGAAATCATCATGTAGTGCCAGAGGTACAGACCGTAGGAGATCTTCCCGAACCAACGGAGTACTGGATTCTCAAGCCATACGGCAGGCTTGAACAAGGCACCGTGGATAGCGACGGCGGCAATAACAGCTATCGGTACGGTCAAGTAGAGGAGTCTCCGGTCGTAGTAATGCCACGCAATGCAGGCCGCCATGATCAACGTCGCCGTGGCAACGGCGGAGACGTTGCGGGTTGGCTTCGGTATGCGATTTTCGTGCAGACCGACTGCCAGCGCACAGCCCAGCAACGGGGCAAAGGCATTGGTATCCGTCCCGAAGTAGACCCTGTTGTGGGTCGCTCCGGTCGCCAGATAGCCGAGCCTCCAGGCTGCGAAGGCGACCACCAGCCCGATCGTCACCGGGAAACGCCACCTGCGCGGAATAACGAGAAGGGAGACGGGCCACAGAAGGTAGAAGTGCTCTTCGATAGCAAGCGACCAGGTGTGGGCCATGTGGACCAGCTGGGTGCCCGCAATCTGAACGAGGTTTGAGACATAGGCCAAGACGGGCCAAGAGCGCCCCCACCACTGCTCTGGCTCACCGAGGATCGTCAGCTGGAGGATCAGGTGGGCGAAGACGACCACAAGAAGGGCGGGGAAGAGCCGTCGAGCGCGCCGGCCGTAGAAGCGCCGGAGGTTGACCGTGTCGTTCTTGTCGAGTTCCCGGAGAAGGATGGTCGTGATGAGGAATCCGGAAAGGACAAAGAACAGGATCACCCCGTAGGAGCCGGCCCTGAACGGTCCGAATGGCAGGTGGAACCCGAACACCAGGAGGATCGCCACCCCTCGGAGCCCGTCGAGGGCCGGCCAATACGAGGCAGGAGCCGGGTCGGCTCGGTCAGTGCTCACCGGGACAATCATCAGTGGCCGGCGACATCGAGGGTCGACTGGGGAAAAGGCCCCATCCGGGATTGGGAGAGTCACAGAGGCAAGACCTTGGTTGGTAGAAGCAGTCTGCCTGTCCATCGACCGTATGTACCCACGCCTTGATGCAAAGGAAACCAACGGCCCAGGCCCGGTGCCGACCGTGACGGCCATTTTCGCAAGGAGATACCTTCACATAGCCCTCCTGGTGACCGATGTTTGGAGTTGTCAACCGACGAATGGTGGTCATGCGACCACGAATTCGGCGGGAACCTCTGATGCAGCCGACCTCCCGCCGCCCCCAGTCTCTCGCCGGACCCGGCGCGCATGGAGTCCTCTCGAGCTGGGTCTTTGTCGCCAGTCTCGTAGTGGCGATGCTTGGCCTCTGTGTGATGATCGGCTGGCTGCTCGGCAGGGCGCCGCTGGAAGGGATCGCGCAGGGGCTGTCGAACATGGTTGTCGTGACAGCATCTGGCATCACGGTCGTGGCGGTCCTCGGTGCCCGCACTTTCTTCCGGTCCCATGCCGGACAGATTCTGATCAGTGACCAGTTGCGGGACCTGAACTTGACGCTGGAGTCCCGCGTCGACACGCGAACCACCGAGCTCATGACGAGCGAGAGGTGGGCGCGAGCGCTCACCGAGTCCGTCCCCGTCGGAGTCTTTCACGCCGATGTTGACGGTCGAGTTACTTTTGTCAACGATCGATGGTGCAACATCTACGGCACGTCCGTGAAGGATGCGCTCGCCGGGGTGTGGGCCCGGGGATTGCCCGTCGACGAGCGGGAACGGGTGATGGGTGACTGGGCGAGAGCCGACGTCGCCGACGGCGACTTCGAAGTGGAATTGCGGGTTGCCGGGCCGGCCGGTCAGGTCACCTGGGTGCTGGTCCGCATTGCCCGGGTCCTCGAGATCGACGGCTCCATTGCGGGTCACGTGGGGACGGTCGAGGACGTGGGATCGCGTCGCACTGCCCAACAAGTCGTGATCGATACCGAGGAGTTGTTCGCCAGCATGTTCGAATCTTCGCCGGTCGCAATGGCGCTGATCGATGCTGATGGAGTCGTAAAACGGGCCAATGCGGCGCTAAGCGAACTTACCTACTACACGCCTGAGGAGCTGATCACCCTCAAGCTTGAATCGCTCCTGCACCCTGACCATATCGATGTCGGAACCCTCGGCCAGGAAACCGGGGTCGTCGATCGACGCCTCGTGCGAGCGGATGGGTCCCTTTGTTGGTCGTCGATGAGCTACGCGCAGGTTGGTCGGGAAACTGGGGGTCAACCCTCACTCGTGATTGTGCAGTTTGTCGACACGTCCGATCGACGCCACTACGAGGAGCAGCTAGCCCATATGGGGGCCCACGACTTCTTGACCGGCCTTTTGAACAGACGGAGTTTTGAAACGGCCCTCAGCAGCCAAGTCGCCTACTGCAATCGATACGGACCGGTGGGAGCGGTGCTGATGCTCGACCTCGATAACTTCGGAGGGATTAACGAGACCTACGGCCACGACGTCGGCAATCAATTAGTAGTTACTACCGCACACCTCATACAACAGCGGGTGCGCGCCTCCGACGTGGTCGCGCGGCTGAGTGGCGAGCACTTCGTGGTGCTACTGCCGGCCGGCCACGGGGCAGGGGCCCGAGCCGTCGCTCAAATCCTCGTGGATGAGATCCATTCCAATGCTGCCGCGGTCGCCGGTGATCACATCTCTCTCAGCATCAGCATCGGGGTCGCCGTCTTCGACGACATCGAACGATCCGCCGACGAGATGCTCGTGAACGCCGGTCTGGCGATGTTCGACGCCATCGATCTAGGAGGAGACCGATGGGCCCAGTTCGCAAGTGAGAACTACGGACAGCGGGCGTTCAGGTCCGAATCTCATCGATCGAACGTCGTGGTCGACTAGTCCAGGGACGCGACCGCGGGACCTCAAGGTATTGATGTCCTGCGTTTGTCCCCCGTAAGCGGGGGGACAGCCAGGTCAGTCTTTCAGTGCCTTGCTTCGTCTGATCAGGATTGCTCCGAGGACCAGGGACGAGAATGCTGCAAGGAGGGTGGTGCCCATCGGCAGGCCGGTGAATGGAAGCCCCGTCGCCGCCGTGGTTGCTCCGACCGCCGTGGTCGTTGCTCCGACCGCCGTGGTCGTCGCTCCAGGCACCGTTGTCGTTGTGGATGAAGTCGTGGTGGGGACGCTCAGGTCGCAGGTGGGCGCAAGGAATGTGTTTGTGTCGAGGGTCACCGCACCGTTGCGAGCAAGCGCCCGGCCCTGGACCGTCACCCCGGTAGTCACCGTGATCGATGTCAGAGCGAGGATGTTGCCGGCGAACACAGAACTGGTCCCGAGAGTGGCCGAGCTACCCACCTGCCAGAAGACGTTGCACTGCTGAGCGCCGTTGATCAGTGTCACTGAGCTTCCTGACGCGGTCGTAAGAGTCGAGTCTGTCTGAAAGATGAAAACTGAATTGGGATCTCCCGCTCCGTCGAGCGTCAGATTGCCCGTGAGACTCAGTGCGCCCTTACCCGGTCCGGCATATACCCCGCCAACCAGAACCAGGTTGCCCAGGTCGGCAGTTGTGGTGCCGTTCAAGACCCGGCCGGCGGCGTCCACATAGGCTGCGGTCAAGTCGATTTGGGCTTGGCCGGCGGCGCCGTTGGCGTTGTCGATCGTCCCGCCGACCGTCCCGGGCGGAAATCCCGTGATTGACGTTCCGGGTGACAGCCCGAGGCTGGCGTTGAGAGTGCTGGGTCCAGTGTTGGTAACGGTTGAGCCTCCGAGCACGGAATAGTTCGCCGAGGTCCCCAACAACACCGTCGGAACAATGGCTGCGGTGGCAACTCCTCCGACCAGGAGCAGGGCCGTCGTGGTAAGGGCGATCAGGGTGGTTGTACCCAGTCGCTGGGGCACCGAACTGTGAGTCATGGCGACTCCTTCTAACCGGGGTGTGAGGCGCAAGATGCGACCCGTCCAGCCGGTCATTCCGACAATACACCTCCTGGCTGGGTTTCTTAAAAAAACGAACACCCCGGGACGGCTTCAGACCGGGTCGATCACTACGACAGGAATCTGGCGGTCGGTCTTCTCCTGATACCTGTCGTATTGGGGCCATATCTCGGCCATTTCCCGCCACAGCCTCGCCTTCTCGTCCCCTTCGGTCGTTCGAGCTCGACCCGAAAGGATTTCGGGCCCCACTTGCAACTGGACGTCCGGGTCGGCCAGGAGGTTGAGGTACCACTTGGGATGCTTGGGGGCGCCACCAATTGAAGCGACCACCACGTAACTGTCGCCGTCCCGCCCGTAGATCAACGCTGTACGCCGGAGTGCGCCGGTCTTACGGCCACGGGTAGTGAGAAGCAGGGTCGGGACTCCTTGCCACCGGTGCCCCTTCTCCCCACCGCTCTCGACGTATTCCTTGATGTGTTTGGCCACCCACCCGGTGGGCGAATCGACCACCTCTTCGTCTGGTGTCACGAGACGTACGGTATCCGGTCCAGCCGGCAATCCACCAACTGGCTGTGGGTGCAATGGCTCTCCGCAGCCCGGGTCTAATCTGAGGCGGGTTCACCCGGTCGAGGGGAGTCTCAATGTCTGCAGTTCTGATTGGTCTGGCCGCAATCTTGGCCATCGCGACCGCTATCCGCTCCATCTGGTCGCCGTGCGGTCTGTCCATGCTCTCGACGATCACTCCGATGGCAGAGGCCGGGCGCGGGCATAGCTTTCGATCGACCTCGGTCTGGTTCGTCATCGGGTCCGTTGCCGGGGGCCTGACCCTCGGTGGCCTGATGGCGGCGATTGCACTCGTTGTGGCCGGTCTCGAAGCGACGACGGCCATGGCCCTGGCGATCGTCGCCGCGGCTTCCCTGATCACGGCGGTCAGCGATGGGCGAATCTCCGGTTTCCATCTGCCGGGTCACGACCGCCAGGTCAACGAGAGATGGCTCGACCAATACCGTTCGTGGGTCTACGGCGCAGGTTTCGGATGGCAGATCGGAGTCGGCCTCGCCACCTACATCATGACTGCGGGCGTCTACCTGTTGATCCTCATAGGGGGTCTGACGGCCAGCCCCTGGATTGCCATCGCCCTGGGCGCGTTGTTCGGTCTGGTGAGGGGTCTGGCGGTCTACCTGGCCGCCGGACTCGACTCGGGTGAGAAGCTCCTCTCGTTCCACGCCAGATTCGAGTCATGGCGGGAGCCCGTACGACAGTCAATGATCGTGGTGCAAGCCCTCGTAGCGGTTGTCGCGGCTGCCGCTGCAGGTGCCAGCGGACCAATCGTCGGATCGGTGTTAGCTGTGGCGACAGCGACGGTCGCTCTGAGTCTGCGAGGACCCCGCGAAGCGGTCTATCTCAACGCGGCGACGTCGTAGCCGACGCTAAGACCTCAAGCCAGAAGAAAGGGCCCCCGGATTGGCGCCGGGGACCCTTTTGATTTCAGTCCTACTTCTTCTTCTTTGCGCCCTTCTTTGCGGACTTCTTGGCAGGTGCCTTCTTTGCGCCCTTCTTTGCCGGTGCTTTCTTTGCTGCCTTCTTTGCAGCCATCAGCTCTTCTTTCTCTCATGACCACTCGCGTGGCCCTTGCTCATGACAGTGAATCGCGTGATGAAACTCCGCCTATTGATCCTCCTCTTCAGGTGACCTGTGCAGCAGGACGATATTCACGCCTGCGCGAGAGTCGTGGTTTTTTGTTACACGGTTTTGGCGATCTAGTCGGCGAGACGTTTTCCGCGAGCCGCACCGAGTGTGTCGGACCAGATCGGAGTGAACCTCAGCCACACTCCTGTGACTATCAGGATCAACGGAGTGGCCTGCGCCACGAGCCGGTAGTCCGTCCCGTCGGCGATCGCCGCGCCGAGGAGGGCACCGAGCGGGAGAGTTGACCACCCGATCGTCCGCGCCGCCGTGATGACCCGTCCCATCATCGCAGTCGGTGTGTACGACTGACGGATCGTTGCGAGTGGCACATTCACTAGCGAGATGCCAACGAACATGATGAAGAGCAAGGCCAGAACGCTGAAACCGAATTGAGTCCGGACGGTGACAAGGAAAGCCGTTCCGAAGGTGATCATGCCGATAGTCATGGTTCGCCCATGGCCGACCAGTCGAGAGACACGCGGGGCCATCAACGCCCCGACGATTCCGCCCAGCCCCAACGCCATGAACATAACGCCGATTTGAGCCTCTCCCGCCCCGACCACCTCGGTTCCGAGAACCACGAACGTCGATTCCAGGAATCCGACAGCCGCGTTGGCCGACGCCGCTGCGATGGTCGACGCCCGCAGGTGCGGTTCGCTGAACAAAAACCGGATTCCGTGCATCGCCTCTTCGAGGTACTTGCTTCGCTGTTCGCGGGGGATGCGAACTGGGACCGACCCGACCAGCCAGACGGAGACCGCCGACAACAGGAACGTGCCGCCGTTGAGGAACAGTCCGGGTGCAACCCCGACTGTGTCGGCCATAGCTCCCGCTAGGAGTGGTCCGAGCACCAGGGCAACCTGCTGGCTGGTGGCAATCCGACTGTTGGCGGTGCTCAGTTGATCGTCTCTCACCAAGGCTGGGATCAGAGATTGCAGACCGTTCTGGAAGACCGATGCGAACGTTCCCACGACAAAGGCCATAAGGAACACGACGATCTTGAGGTCCGGATCCGGGTTGAGGGCGATGGCCCCGAGAATCGTGAAGGCTCCGGCCCGCGCCAGGTCGGCCGTGATCATGACTGACCGCAGCGGGAGTCGGTCGAGAAGTACACCACCCAGGAATCCGAAGATGACACCCGGAAGAATCTCGAGAACGTAGGTCAGGGCCAGATCGACGTTGGCCTGGGACAACTGGAGCATGAACAACGGGATCGTGAGGTAGGCGACGTAGTCGCCAACCTGAGAAAGGGCCTGCCCCCAGAACAGGGCACGAAATCGGCGTCCCAGGCCAGAATCGACGCGATGACGGCCCCGAGTCGCCGATTCGTGGGTCATAGATCAAGGTTAGGCCAGCAGTACCGCCCAATGGCTTTGGTACCCTGACATCAATGGCCACCGGACCCCAGGAAATTCCCGAGCTAGTTACCGAGCTCGCCACGATGTCGAAGGAGTACCTTCGACAGGAAGTAGTCGAGCCAGCGAAGAGGCTCGGCCGCTTTGCAGGGTTCGGACTCGGCGCCGCGGTTCTGTTCTCGATGGCGTCGCTTCTGCTGATTCTCGGGCTGTTCGCCTTGCTGCGGAGACTCCTACCCGACACACCGTGGTGGTCGGTGGGTGCCCGTCTCTTTACGTTTGTCGGAGCCGGAGCCGGCGCCGCCTTGATCGGATGGAGGATGACCCGTGACGATCACAAGAGCTGACATCGAGGCCAAGGCCCGCGAGATCACCGCGGTGGTGAACGACACCAAGGAGAGCGCCCAAAACACGGCCATCCTCGCCGGCGTGGCAGTCCTGGTAGTCGTGGGAATCTCCTACCTGATCGGCCGCAGAAAAGCCCGCTCAGGAAGGGCCGTAGTAGAGGTGTATCGAATATGAAGCGTTTTACGTTTTACGTTTTACGTTTTACTTTTACGCCATGAATCCGATCACGGATGGATTGGCCCGCGGTTTTCGCGGTCTCCGAACTGGCGATCAGCGCTCGCTCTACACCGGAGCCCTCTTGCTCGCCTACGGCCTCTGGAAACGGAACCGTGGCCGGCGTGACCTTCTATACACGCGAACCCTCAACCCAGGCGAAGCGATCCTTGTCAAGGCGAGCCGGGGGAAGGGCCATGAAATCGTCGTCGGAGACGAACTAGCCGACAAGGTCAGCGCATCGAAACGCCCTCTACGTAATACGTAGAACGTAGAACGTCATAAGAATGAGAAATCGTCGCTTCGTTCAGGTTGTTGTCTGGGTCGTGGTCATTGCCATGATCCTGGGTCTCGCCGCTACTGCTGTCTCGATATTCGGATGAAAGTGGTCCTTCGCAATCCCCGACGGGAGGTCGAGCTCGATGGGGTAAGACGAGTTTCGGACCTCTTCAAGAGGCTTGATTTGGTGTCCGAGTCTTATCTCGCCATTCGCCAGGGCGAGCTGCTAACGACGGAGGAAACCGTCGCCAACGAGGATGTCATCGAGCTCAGACCCGTGATATCGGGAGGATGAGATGAAGTGCCTGGTATGCCGGGGTAAGGCGGTCATTCAGGTGCGCCGCCACCACGCCAACTTCTGCAAGGTGCACTTCATCGAACATGTCCGCCGCCAGGTCGAAAGGACGATTCACGACTTCAAAATGTTCGGACCGGACGATCGCCTGGTTCTGGGGGTGTCGGGCGGCAAGGACAGCCTCGCCCTCTGGGACATCCTCACCCACCTCGGCTACCCCGTCGACGGCGTCTATCTTCACCTCGGGATCGGTGACTACAGCTCCGACAGCCTTCGGTTCTCGCAGGAGTTCGCGCAAAGCCGGGGTCTTTCCCTGGAAGTCGT
This sequence comes from Acidimicrobiia bacterium, assembly GCA_035525055.1. Lineage (GTDB taxonomy): Bacteria > Actinomycetota > Acidimicrobiia > Spongiisociales > ZC4RG35 > DATEEG01. The sequence continues at coordinate 9,422 of DATLEZ010000058.1, forward strand.
CAACCTTCCCGATCAGTACGACTTCTCGGTTCCCGAGGCCGCTTCGGCTTCGCATCGGAGCCCGTGCTCGGCTTGCGGGCTCTCCAAGCGCTACATCCTCAACCGAGTGGCCGAGAGCTCCGGATACGACGTCCTCGTGATGGGCCATAACCTCGACGATGAGGCCGCAACCCTGTTCTCCAACGTTCTGCAGTGGAATGCCGACTACCTGGGGCGACAGCGCCCGGTGCTGCCGGCCACCGATCAAGGCCTGGCTCGCAAGGTCAAGCCGTTGATAAGGGTTGCCGAGCGGGAGACGGCCGCCTACGCCGTGCTGTCGGGCATCGACTACGAGGTGGAGGAGTGCCCGATGGCCTCAGGCAACACCCTCAACCGCTACAAGGAATGGCTCAATCGACTGGAGGAGCAATCCCCGGGGATCAAGGCCAGTTTCCTGTTCGGTTTCTTCGAAAGGGGCGCGGAGCACTTCGACCCGGGTGATGGTGTTGAGTTGAGAGAGTGTTCGTTCTGCGGGCAGCCGACGACCGGCGATGTTTGTGCGTTCTGCAAACTGCAGAAGCTGACGATCTCACGACGGCCCGAACTGACGATTCGGTCGTGACGACCTGATGACTGGATTTGGCTGATGACTGGATTTGGCTGATGACTGGACCTGGCCCGCTGGCTTCGGGCGAGAACGCCCTCCTGGTCGACCTCAAGGGACGTCGCTACCTCATCCGACTTCAGAACGGCGGCCAGTTTCACTACCACCAGGGCTTCGTATCACACGATGAGATGATCGGGAAGGAAGAAGGCTTCCGACTGCAGTCGAGCGGAGGAGGTTCACTTCTCGTCCTCCGGCCCCGCCTCGCCGACTTCGTGTTGAAGATGCCGCGGGGAGCAACCGTCGTCTACCCCAAGGACATGGGTCCTATCGCCGTGTACGCCGATCTCGGGCCGGGCATGACAGTTCTCGAGGCTGGTACCGGGTCAGGGGCTTTGACTCTCGCCCTCCTTCGCTTCGTCGGGCCGTCTGGCCGGGTCATCAGCGTCGAGCGCCGGGACGACCATGCCGGACATGCCCGCAAGATCATCGAGCGATGGATGGGCGAGGTCCCGCCCAACCTTGATCTGCGAATCGGCGAAGTCGAGGACGTGATCGCCGAGATCGCCCCCGAGCGAATCATCCTCGACCTCCCTGAACCGTGGCATTCGATCAAGGTCGCGGCGGAGTATCAACCGGGCGGTGGGGTGCTCTGCTCGTACCTCCCCACGGTGCCCCAGATCCAGACCCTCACTGACGCGATGCGTGAGAGCGGGGCTTACGAGGAGATCGAGATCTTCGAGACCCTCTTCCGGACGTGGACCGTCGAGGGTCGTTCGGTCCGACCCGACCACCGCATGGTCGGCCACACCGGCTTTCTGGTAATCGGGCGCAAAGTCCTCGAAGCGTGTCCCCCCTCGTGAGGGGTCAGGGGTTCTTTGTTCCGACCTGGAACACAAGGAGATCACGGAACAAAGAACCCTGATCAGACCGATCGAGCACAGCGAGATCGAGGGGGTGTGAGAACTCCCGCGGAGGGCGAAGGGTCTGGACCGACCGAGTTCGTCTCGACGCCCTGGTCTCACACCGGCGGGAGGCCGGCGACGGGGATCCGGTCGGTTTGATCGCCACTGTCGGCGGCTTCGACCTCGTCGCGCCGGATGCCGAGCAGAAACAGGATCGCGTCGAGGTAGGGAACGGACACGGCAGTGTGCGCTGCGTCTCTGACAACGGGTTTGGCATTGAAGGCGATCCCAAGTCCTGCCACCGCCAACATGTCGAGGTCGTTGGCGCCGTCGCCGATTGCCACGGTCTGGTCGAGGGGGATACCTTCCACCCGGGCGACCTCCTTGAGGATGGATGCCTTGCGGGCCCGATCAATTGGCGGACCCGTCAGCCTCCCAGTGAGTCTGCCGTCGGCGATTTCGAGTTCATTGCCATAGGCGTGATCGAGGCCGAGGTCGGTCTTGAGTCGCTCGGTGAAGACTGTGAACCCGCCTGAGACGATTGCAATCTTCATCCCCATTCGATGAAGGGTGCGGACGAAAGTTCTGGCGCCGGGAGTCAGACGGATTCTGTCCCACACCCGCTCGAGGGCGTCAACCGGAAGGTCCCGAAGGAGAGCCACCCGTCTCGTCAGCGACGCCGCGAAGTCGATCTCACCAGTCATCGCCCTAGCTGTCAGCTCCGCGACCTCGGCGGCAACTCCTGCCTCGTCGGCGAGGAGGTCGATGACCTCGTCCTGGATGAGGGTGGAGTCGACGTCGAGGACGATCAGGCGCTTCGAACGGCGGGTCAGTCCTTCGGCCTGGACCGCCACGTCGACATCGTGGCCCGCTGAGGTCACCAGCAGGGACGATCTCATGGCCGCCTGATCGCCCCCGCTAACGGCCAGTTCGTAGCTGATAACCGGGTAGCGGGAGAGGCGCTCGATCGAATCGATGTTGCCTCCGGCCGAGGCGATGGCGTTGGCGACCGCGCCGAAAGCCTCAGGGCTGATCTGAGCTCCGATGACTGTCACCGCGAACCGTGGCCTGACAGGGGTTGAAATGTCTTCGTCGACGACTTCGAAATCGGCTTGAAGCCCCTGCTCCCACGCGTAGAAGAGGACATCGCGAACGGTCTGCTGTCCTTCCGGCACGGAGATGAGGACGCTGAGGCTGAGGCGGTCTCGGAGGACTATCTGCTCGACGTCGTAGAGGGTGCAGTCGCCCTGCGCCAATACCTCCATCAGCCCGGCCGTGATTCCGGGTCCGTCGAGACCCGAGATCCGGGCAAGGATGATCGAAGACATCGGGCCCGAGGGTATATGGCCGAGGACGCCACACGCCAGACGCCAGGTAGGACCCCCCTTCTTGTGACGGTCTGCCTACCGCGGAGGGGGTCAACCGTCACAAGAAGAGTTATTGAACAGTGGGTACCGTCGGTGAAAGCTCCGGAGCCAACAGGATCGTCAGCGCCGCCACTACCACCAGAGGTAGGACGATGATGATCAGGCTGGCAGGCAACAGCGAGGCGAGGAACATGCCTATCCAGGTAGCGGCCCGCCTTTTCGTCGTACGCCAACGGTTCGGTCCATCGAAGGTCAACAGAAAGCCGAGAGCACTGAAGAACCCGAGTAGTCCAACAGCCAGGATCCCCAGGGCTACTGCCGGCGAGTCCTCGGTGTCCGAGATGAGGTAGACGACTGCGTTGCCGGCGAAGATCCACCCGCCGTACAGGAGAACGGCGATCCCTACGAAGCGACCGTAGAGAGCCGGGAGCTCGGTTAAGGCTCTATGAAGATGCACTCACCGGGACACTCTTCCGCGGACTCAACTGTGATGTCCTCTTGCCCGGCCGGAACTGTCGCGACCCCCTGGGATCCCTGGGTGTTGCCTTTGGATTCCGCGTAGATCGTCCCGCTTTCCTTGACATAAGCGAGGCCGTCGTCCAGCAGGACGAACACATCGGGGGCGATCTCCTCGCACAGGCCGTCGCCGGTGCAGAGATCCTGATCAATCCAGACTTTCACCAATACTCCCAGTAGTGACCGCTCATCAGAATTCTACTCGCCCCTGCGTTGGCGCAATCACCTAGCAAACAGGATTCGAGCACAAAGGACTGATGATTTGTAACCGACTTTCCGATACTCATGGCGATAACCCGACCTCTTCGTATACTGCCAAAAGGGTAGGTCTAGCCAGGAGCGCATATGAGTCCGAGCGGGAACGAGGAAGCGGCCGAGCTTCGCCGGCAAATGATGACACTCGAAGACGAGGTCGTCACCCTTCGTCGACGCCTCCAGGACGCTCCCCGTCGCGTGCAGGATCTTGAGGCGCGACTGGCGGAGTCGCACGAAAAGCTGGCGCGTTCCCTCGCTCAGAACGACAAGCTCGCGACAGTCCTCGAAGAAGCCCGCGAGCAGTTGTCGGTACTGCGGGCCGAGGTCGACAAGCTCACCTCACCTCCCAACAACTTCGGAACTGTCACCTCGGTCAACGACGACGGCACCGTCGACATCATCACCAGCAACCGCAAGCTCAGGGTCGCCGCGCAGCCAGCGGTCGAGGTGAAGCTTCTCCAGAAGGGTCAGGAGGTTCTCCTCAACGAGTCCTTCACCATCATCGACATCCGCAACTTCGATCCAACCGGAGAGGTGGTCAGAGTCCGCGACAAGCTGGAGGATGGCCGTCTCGTGGTCATCGCTCATGCCGATGATGAGAAGGTCGTGTCGATGGCGGACTCGATGACCGACGTGAAGGTGCGGGCCGGAGACTTTGTCCGGATCGATCCCAGGGCGGGCCTCGTGGTCGAGCGACTGGCCAGGCCCGAGGTCGAAGAACTCGTTCTCGAGGAGATCCCCGATGTCACCTACGAACAGGTAGGCGGTCTCGGATCCCAGATCGAGGAGATTCGCGACGCGGTCGAACTGCCGTACCTCCATCGTGACCTGTTCTCGCGTTACGGATTGGTGCCACCCAAAGGCATCCTTCTCTACGGTCCTCCCGGTTGCGGCAAGACCCTCATCGCCAAGGCGGTGGCCAACAGCCTCGCCCGGGCCGTGGCAGATCGCACCGGTAGGCCCGATGCTCGTTCCTACTTCCTCAACATCAAGGGTCCCGAGCTTCTCAACAAGTGGGTCGGCGAGACCGAGCGACAGATTCGATTGATCTTCCAGCGCGCCAAGGAGAAGTCCGACGAGGGCGTTCCCGTGATCGTCTTCTTCGACGAGATGGACTCCCTCTTCAGAACCCGCGGCAGCGGAATCAGCTCCGACGTCGAGTCGACGATCGTGCCGCAGCTTCTCTCAGAGCTCGACGGCGTGGAGTCCCTCAAGAACGTCATGGTGATTGGCGCCTCCAACCGCGAAGATCTGATCGACCCCGCCATTCTCCGGCCAGGACGACTCGATGTGAAGATCAAGATCTCGCGACCCGAAGCGGCCGCGGCCCGTGAGATCTTCAAGATCTACCTGCAGGGTGACCTTCCACTGGATGCCGACGAGTTGGCAGCCTGCGACGGCGATCCCACTCGTATGTTCCACGAGATCATCGAGTCCACCGTGGCGGCGATGTACTCCGAAGGCGAAGAGAACCGTTTCCTCGAAGTGACCTATGCCAACGGTGATCGAGAAGTGCTCTACTTCAAAGACTTCTCATCGGGGGCAATGATCGAGAACATCGTTCGCCGGGCCAAGAAGGATGCCATCAAGCGCGAGATTGCCGGCGGCGGCAGCGGCATACGCCGGGCCGATCTCCTGGCCGCGATCAAGCAAGAGTTCCGCGAGCACGAAGACCTGCCAAACACGACCAACCCCGACGACTGGGCCAAGATCTCCGGCAAGAAGGGCGAACGCATCGTCTATGTCCGGACCCTGGTCGGCGGCGAGTCCGAGAGCCGGCTCATCGAAGCTGTCTCCGGCGGCCAGTACCTTTAGGCCATGGCAATCCACAAAGTGCTCGGTACCGAGACCGAGTACGGGATCAGCGTCAGGTCGGCCCGGGATTTCAATCCCGCCCTGGCGTCTGCCCAGTTGGTCAATTCCTACCCCGGCAAGCGGGTCCGGGTCCAGTGGTCCTACGAAGAGGAGTCACCGGGCCGCGACGCCCGCGGCTTCGGCCACGAGGGCTACGGCGTAAGCGATCCGGAGGGCGCCCTCGTCAACGCGGTGTTGTCGAACGGAGCCCGCCTCTACGTCGACCATGCCCACCCCGAGTACTCCGGACCCGAGTGCTACGACCCATTGGAAGCCGCTCTCTACGACAAGGTGGGGGAGAGGGTCATGCATCGGGCGGCGGTGGCCACAGCCGATCTCTTGCAGCCGGGCCAACGGATGTCGCTCTATAAGAACAACTCCGACGGCAAGGGCAACTCCTACGGTGCCCACGAGAACTTCCTCCTGTCACGGGAGACGCCCTTCGGTGACGTGATCCGGTTCGCCACGACTTTTCTGGTCACCCGGCAGATTTTTACTGGCGCCGGCAAGGTCGGGGCCGAAAACGGTCGGCCCGACGTCGGCTTTCAGATCACCCAGCGCGCCGACTTCTTCGAGGAGGAGGTCGGCCTCGAGACCACCCTCAAGCGCCCGATCGTCAATACCCGGGACGAGCCGCATGGCGATCCGAGCAAGTATCGGCGTCTGCACGTGATCATCGGTGACGCCAACCTCTCCGAGTTGCAGATCTTCTTGAAGCTCGGCACCACCTCTCTCATCTTGTCGGCCCTCGAGGACGGCGCCCTGCCGGATCCGCTCGACCTGGCCGATCCGGTCGAGTCCTGCTGGCGCGTCAGCCACGACCTGACACTGCTGCGTCCGCTCCAACTCGACGGGGGCGGTCAGGCAACCGCCGTTGAACTGCAGTGGCGATACCACGAGTGGGTCAAGAAGTACGTCGAGGCGGAACTTCCCGACGATGCCGTCGCCCGCCAGGTCGTCGATGCCTGGGAGCTGATCCTGACCGATCTCGAGACCGACCCGACCAGGACCGCCGACCGCCTCGACTGGGCGGCCAAACATCGCATCCTCCAAGGCTACGTCGAGCGCGACGGCCTCTCCTGGGACGATCACAAGCTCAAGGCGCTCGATCTGCAGTACCACGATGTCGATCCAGCTCGTAGCCTCTATCAGCACCTGGCGGCGAAGGGGCAGATGCACCGCCTCTTTACGGACCAGGACATCGAGACGGCCGAAACCACGCCGCCGGAACGAACCAGGGCATACTTCCGGGGCACCTGCGTTTCCAAGTTCCCCGGTTCACTGGTCGCCGCCAACTGGGATTCTCTTGTGTTTGACGTGGGCGAAGCCCATCTCAAGCGGGTTCCTATGATGGAACCGCTGCGCGGCGATCGTCTGCGAGTGGGCGATCTGCTCGACTCGGTGGACGACGCTGCCGGTTTGATTACCGCACTCGGAGGACACTGATGGCAGAACGTGAACAGTCCCGCCGCTCGAAAGAGACGGAGCGCCCCGAGGTTGAGGAAGAGACGGCCTCTCCCCGCAGCGAGGCCGACGACCAGAAACTCGATGAACTACTGGACGAGATCGACCAGGTGCTGGAGGAGAACGCCGAGGAGTTCGTCAAGAACTACATCCAGAAGGGCGGGGAGTGAGCCCGGGACCTCGTCTTCCGCTGTTATTCGACATCCCGGCGCCCGGTTCCAGCTTCACAGATTTGCTGTCGACCCTCGGTTACACGCGGCCTCTGGAGTTTCCAACCGACGTTCGGTCGGTCACGGCACCCGTCGGTACCACGGTGCTGGCACTTCGATACAAGGACGGCGTGGTCATGGCAGGGGACCGCCAGGCCACTGAAGGCAACCTGGTCGCCCATCGCGAGATTCGCAAGGTCTACCCGGCCGACTCCCACTCAGGGGTGGCGATCGCCGGGACGGCTGGCCTTGCCATCGAGATGGTCCGCCTGTTCCAGGTCGAGCTGGAGCACTACGAGAAGATCGAGGGGAGTCGCCTGTCGCTCGAGGGCAAAGCAACCTTCCTGGCCCGACTGGTGCGCAACCAGCTGCCCATGGCCTTTCAGGGCCTGGTCGTAGTTCCGCTCTTTGCTGGTTTCGACGAGCTCATCGGCCGGGGTCGCCTGTACACCTACGACGTGGTTGGTGGCCGATATGAAGAGAACGACTTCGGGTCTACCGGCTCAGGCGCGAGCCTCGCGAAGTCCTATCTGCGAACGGCCTTTAGCGACGGCCTCACCGCCGACCAGGCCGTCAACGTGGCGGTGGGAGCGCTCGTGTCGGCGGCTCAGGAAGATACGGCCACCGGAGGCCCAGATCTCCGCCGTGGCATCCTTCCGATCGTGATGGTTATCGACAAGGAGGGATTGCGGGAGCTGCCCGA
>DATLEZ010000059.1:0-17667 GCA_035525055.1 Acidimicrobiia bacterium
TCCGACGAGGTCTTTCCGCCGTAGCGCCGAAGCCAACTGTGCCCCTTCTTGCGGGCCGTTTCGTTGATGAGGTCGGCTTCCGGCTGGGCGGCGTGATGCTTCCAGAGCTTCACCCAGGCGTGGGGTTCGGAACGCATCTCGGGTTGCTGGCACAACGGAGTGCCATCGTCGAGGACCGGGAGCATGGTGCAGGAGGTGAAATCGATTCCGACTCCGATGATCTGGCTGGGATCGAGACCCCCATCTCTTACGACCGCTTGCACCGTCGTTCCCAAGGCCGAGACATAATCGGCAGGGTCCTGCAAGGCCCAGTCATGAGGCAAGCGGGTTCCATCGCCGGGCAGGTGGTCGTCGATCACCCCACTCGCGTATCGATGAACCGAGGTTGCGAGTTCACGTCCGGTCGACACATCGACAAGGACGGCTCGGGCCGATTCGGTCCCGAAGTCGACGCCGATGGTCGCCTGGGTCGTCATAGTTGCCCGTAGTAGGCGTCGGGTCCGTGCTTGCGAGAGAAGTGGCGCTCGATCAACGCACCCTCTATCGGTTGCTGGTCTGGATTGATGGCAAGAGTGTCCATCGCGAGACCGGCGATGAGTTCAACGGCGGCGGCATTGCGAACTGCACTCGCGGCATCCTCCCCCCAGGCAAACGGCCCATGGGATGCCACCAAGGCCGCCGGAGCGGCTAGGGGATCCAACTGGTTGAGTTCGAAGTACTCGCCGATCACGCGCCCTGTGTTCAACTCGTAGTCGCCGGCAATTTCCTCCACTCGTAGGGGTCGTGTGACCGGCACTTCACCGCGGAAGTGATCGGCATGGGTGGTGCCGAAGCATGGGATCGGTCGCCGCGCTTGCGCCCAGGCGGTGGCCCGGAGCGAATGGGTGTGGACGATGCCGCCAATCGACGGGAAGGTGCTGTAGAGAACCCGGTGGGTCGGTGTGTCGGAGGATGGCCGGTGATTCCCCTCCACGATCTCGCCGTCGGCCAGCGATACGACGACTACCTCGTCGGGGGTGATGGACTCGCAGGCCAGCCCGCTCGGCTTGATAGCGAAGACGCCGCTCGCGCGGTCCACTTCGCTGGCATTGCCGAAGGACATCACCACGAGTCCCGCCCTGGCCAGAGCCCGGTTGGCCTCGGCCACAGATTGTCGAAGGTCGGAAAAGCCTCCGGTCCGGGTCATCGTCGGTCCAGTGTCAATACATCACCGTTGATCGCAACAATCTCTGTGCTCGCCGGCTGAATGAGACCATCCACGGACTCAGCGATCGGAGAGGTAAGGTCGGTCGAGATCTGATCGAGTTCCAGGTTGAAAGTTCCTTCGCCGCGGTTCGCATCCTGCTCGTAGTAGTTGTACTCGCCCGTCACGGGTGGGGGATCCGTTCCAGCGGAGAGACGTCCGGCCGCTCGCTGGTCACCCGCGAAACGGTTTGGGTGGAGACGCCCGCGATCGAAGCAACTTCCTTGAAGGTCGACCGGGCGAACGGCTTGGCCATTTCTGAGGCTCTCGCTCCTCCGGGATCGTTCCCGTTATCGATAACGGGAACGATAACAGGCTGATTTCGGCAGGGGTGATGGAGGGCCGGTAATTTCTGGCTTAAGAGCCTGAAACCCTGCCGTGAAGGGCTCGCCTGAGTGTCGGCCGGGAGGGGAGAACGGCCTCATCAAGTCCGGGGAGGATCTGTGAATGTCCGCGCAAGAAGCAGCGAACCTGCCAAGGAGAGCAAGGTGATCTCCGGAATCGAAGAGGGCCGCGTGCAGTGTGCCCGCCTGGTCGGGCCCGGCGAATTTACGTTGACCGATGAGGCGATGCCGGAACCGACGTCCGAGCGCCCACTTCTCAAAGTGAGGGCGGTGGGGTTATGCGGTTCCGATGCTCATTGGTATGAGGACGGATCGATCGGCGATGCAGTCATCGAGCGCCCTCTCATCCTTGGTCATGAGTTCAGTGGGGAGGTGCTGACCGGGCCATGGGCAGGCAGACGGGTAGCTGTCGATCCGGCGGTTGCGTGCCTGGCCTGTGAAGCGTGCCGTAGCGATCAAGCACACCTCTGCCGGAGAATGGAGTTTGCCGGACACGGGCGAACCGATGGAGCCTTGCGAACCCATCTGACTTGGCCGCAACGGTGCCTGGTACCTCTTCCGGATGAGATGACGGATGCCGCTGGCGCCATGCTGGAACCGCTCGGCGTGGCTCTCCATGCCATCGACTTGGCCACCGACTGGGCGCACGGCCCGGCCCAATCCTGGAGCTCGGTGGGAGTCTTTGGATCGGGACCGATCGGCCTGCTGCTCATGGCAGCACTGAAGTCAACCGGAGTCGCGAACATCATCGCCACCGACCGATTGCCCCACCGCCTTTCGGCCGCGCTTGCCATGGGAGCAAACTCGACTGCGATTGCGACCACCGAGAGAGACGAGATGGAAGAAGTCCTCGAAGCAACCAACGGGCGCGGAGTCGACGTCGCCTTCGATGCGTCGGGTGACCCGTCCGCCACTGAGTCTGCCGTCGCCGGGACCCGGATCGGTGGCCTGGTGGTGCTGGTCGGCATTCCCTCCAACGACCGGACGACGTTCACGGCATCGACTGCAAGGAGACGAGAGACTTCGATGGTGATCTGCCGGCGGATGCGAGCAGGCGACCTCGAACGGGCAGCCCAGCTTGCCGCAACCGGGGCGATACCACTCGATCGGATGATCAGTGAGACGTTCTCGCTGGAAAGCGTCTCACTCGCCTTCGAGGCCCTGACCGCAAGGCAGGGCCTCAAGCTGATCGTCGAGCCTTGACGCGACTCATCGCCCACGGATCAGGCTGGCCAGATCCTCCGACCACCGCCGGGAGCAACGATCTCGTCCACGGCGGCGAGCTCGCTCTTGGAGAGAAGTGGCTGCCGCCCCGCCGTCAGGTTTGCTTCAGCCTGTTGCTTGTTGCGGGCACCCGGTATCACCGTGGACACGGCCGGGTGCGACACGACAAACCGAAGGGCAAATTGTGACAGAGAGTTTCCATCGGGGACCACCGCCTTCAGTTCCTCGACGACTGCGAGGTCAGCAAGGAACTGGGAGCGTTGGGACGGATCCTCGATCCAGGCCCTCCGAAAGTCACCCTCCGGGAACGTGTCATCCGCTCCAAACTTTCCCGCCAGGAGGCCCATGCCAAGGGGGCCACGAACTATCACGCCGATCCCCTGCTCCTGACAATATGGAAAGACCTCGCGTTCGGGGAAGCGGTTGAGGATCGAATAGTCAACCTGCAGCACGTCACAGCCGCCGTCTGCATTGAATCGCTTGAGGTGGTCGACATCGCTGGTGCTGACGCCCCAAGCCCGCACAGTGCCGGCTTCCTTCAGCCGACGGAATCCCTCGATGAAGACGTCGGTGTTTGGCTCGGGATAATCGATGTGACATTGGATCACGTCGACATAGTCAGTCCCGAGACGCCGCAACGACCCGGCCACGCCTGCGACAAGCTTGTCGACCGTGTCGTATTGGGACCGACTGTTCTCGCGATCGAAACCAGTCCAACCGATCTTGGTGGCCACGATGAATCGATCGCGCCGACCTGCCATCGCCCTGCCCAGTAATTCCTCGGAGTGCCCGTCTCCATATTGATCGGCTGTGTCGAAAAAGTTGACGCCGGCGTCAAAGGCGGCCTCGATCGCGGCCAGGCTGTCGGCATCATCGCCGGGACCCCAATCGGCGCCGGCAACCGCCCACAGGCCCAGGCCGACATCGGTGACGATCAGACCACTCGCCGACCCGAGGGGCCGCCTGCGCAATGCAACAGAGCTCGACATAGGAACCTCCCGGAACGACTCGATGTGGTCGACGGCACACCATAGCGAGTGCTCCAACGGGCAAGTCCGACGGGAGTGTCACCGCAAAAGGGGAAATGCAGGCTGGCCTGCGTTCGAAGGACCGCCCTGGCGGTGGGCGCTGAGGCTTTACGGACGACAACGGCTCGGTGCATGAGGCGGACATCAACGCTGTCGCCGCCGCCGGCTGGGTAAACGGTGTGGGTGGGGGTCTCTTCAACCCCGACGGCAATGCCACCCGCGCTCAGTTCTCGTCGATCATCGCCCGGATGCTGTCGACCCTGGTTGATGATCGGCCCGCCCCTCTTTTTCTCCCGGTCGCTGAGGTCCTCGCAGGTTCAGGCATCCCTACAGGGGAGTACATTGCTGGCCGTCCCGCCTGCCAGCCAAACGAGGAGAGAATTAGCGTGAGTGATCTGCCCGCCAGCGCCAGTGTCGTCGTGATCGGCGCCGGCATTGTTGGCAATTCGGTGGTCGGTCACCTCGCCGATCTCGGATGGCGGAACATCGTCCAGATCGACAAGGGCCCCCTGCCCAACCCCGGTGGTTCCACCGGCCACGCCTCCAACTTCATCTTCCCGGTCGACCACAACAAAGAGATGGCGATGCTGACGATCGACAGCCAGCGCCAGTACGAGGCGATGGGGGTCAATGTCACCTGCGGCGGCATCGAAGTGGCCCGAACTCCGGCGCGCATGGAGGAACTGCGTCGCCGCATGAGCTCGGCCAAGAACTGGGACATGGAAGCCCAACTGGTCAGGCCCGCCGAGATCAAAGAGTTGGTTCCGTTCATCAACGAGAAGATCCTTCTCGGCGGCTGCTACTACCCGACGGTCTCGGCGGTCGATTCGCTGCGGGCCGGAACCATCTTCCGCGAGCGCGCTCAGGGCATGGGCGCGCTCCAGACATTCGCCAACACCGAGATCCTTGGTCTCGAGGTTCACAAGGGCCGGATCAAGACGGTCGTGACCGACCGGGGAAGGATCGACGCCGACTACGTGGTTATCTCATGCGGTGTCTGGAGCCCCCGTATCGCCCGTATGGCCGGCGCCACGATTCCCCTCACCCCGGCCGTCCACCAGATGATCGACGTGGGCCCGATCCCGATCCTGCAGGAATCGGGGAAGGAACTGGCGTTTCCGATTGTGCGCGACATGGACACGTTCATGTACGAACGGCAGACCGGCGGCTCGATGGAAGTCGGGTCTTATGCCCATCGACCGATCTTTCACTCCCCCGACGAGATCCCTTCGATCGCAGAGGCACGTTTTTCCCCCACCGAACTCCCCTTTACCGCCGATGACTTCGACGATCAACTCGAAGATGCCCTCGAGCTGATGCCGGAGATCCTGGGCGGAGCCGAGATCAAGTACGCGATCAACGGGCTGCTGTCGTTGACCCCCGACGCCAGGCCCCTCATCGGTGAGACCGTCGAGGTCAAGAACCTTTGGTCGGCCGCGGCCATCTGGATCAAGGAAGGTCCGGGCACCGGACGAGCAGTCGCGGAGTGGATGACTCATGGTTATCCGGAGCTCGATCCTCATGCTTCCGACATTGCCCGCTTCTACCCGTATGCCCGCACCGACCGGCACGTGCGAGCCCGGTGCGCAGAGCACTTCAACAAGACCTACGGCATCGTCCACCCCCGCGAGCAGTGGGCGTCGGAGCGGAACAAGCGGACGTCACCGGCCCATCCCCGGACCGAGGCCCTGGGGGCGTTCTATTTCGAAGCCGGCGGCTGGGAGCGCCCGCACTGGTACAAGTCGAACGCTCCACTGGTTGCGGAGTACGGCGTCGAAGACCGACCCCACGAGTGGGATCGTCGGTGGTGGTCACCGATACAAAACGCCGAGCACCTGGCGATGAGAGATCGGGTGGGAATGGTCGATCTGGCGCCATTTGTCATCATCGACTTCACCGGCCCCGGGGTTGTGGAATACATCCAGCACATGGCGGTGAACAACGCCGACGTCAAGGTCGGGCGATCGGTCTACACGCCGCTTCTCACCGAGTCGGGCGGGTTCAAAGCCGACCTCACAATCCTCCGCTTGGGCGACGAGCACTATCGCGTCATCACCGGGGCATTCGATGGGCCCCGCGACAATCACTGGTTCAACCGTCATCTCCCCGACGACGGTTCGGTCCACATGACGGATCTGACTTCGGCTTACACAACGATCGGTGTGTGGGGCCCCCGGGCCCGCGACCTGGTCCAATCGATCACCGACCACGACCTCTCCAATGAGGCCTTCCCATACGGCACGACGCAGACGGTCGAGTTCGGCTCGATCAACGCCCGTCTCTTTCGGATCTCGTACGTCGGTGACCTCGGCTGGGAGGTCTACGTCCCGACCGAGCAGGGCCTCCCGATGTGGGATCGGTTATGGACAGCAGGACAGGACTTCGGGGTCGTACCGGTCGGCGCCGGTGTCTACGGAACCACCGGGCGAATCGAGAAGGGCTACCGACTGATGGGAGCCGAACTCGAGAGCGAGTACAACCCGGTCGAGGCGGGTCTGTCCCGGCCGAGACTGAAGAGCGCAGATTTCATAGGAAAGGAAGCGCTCACCAAGGCCCGCGAGGAAGACCCGGCCGCGATTCTCTGCACACTGACGATCGAGGATCACATCTCTCGTCGTGACGGCATCAAGCGCTACCCGACCGGCCGGGAACCGATCACGCTTACGGACGGAGGCCGCATCGTCGACAGCAAGGGCCGACCTTCCTATGTCACCACCGCCGGCGCTGGGCCGTCGGTCGGAAGGTTTCTGCTCCTGGCCTACCTCCCGCCGGAGCACGCCGTGGTCGACACCGAACTGGCGGTCATGTACATGAACGAGCTGTACCCGGTGAAGGTGGCCGTGGCAGGCTCGACCCCGCTCTTCGATCCTGACGACAAGCGGATGAAGTCGTAGAACCGGCGAAGCACCGTTTTGGCGCGACATCATGGGGCCAGGGACCCCATACCGTCGGGCCAGAACGGGTGAGAGACCCCTAGCGTGCCCTCCTCATGAGAACCCTGGTCTGTGTGAAACGAGTGCCGGCGCCGGGCGCCCGGATCAATCTGACCCCTGACGAGAAGTCCATCGATGCCCGCCACCTCTCGTTTACCGTCAGCCCCCATGAGGAGTGCGCGATCGAGGAGGCAATCCGCCTCAAGGAGAAGCACGGCGGCACCGTGACGGTGATGACGCTGGGCCCCACCGACGCCGAGGAACAGCTGCGCTATGCGATGTCGGTTGGGGCCGATCAGGCGGTGCTCCTATCCACCGACGGAGGCGATTGGGATCCGCAGGCGACCGCCGCCGCCCTCACCGCCCGGATCACTGAAATCGAAGGCACCGGAGCCTTTGACCTCATCCTCTTTGGGAATGAGTCCGCCGATTCCGGTGGCTACCAGGTCGGGATCCGGGTCGCTCACGCTCTCGGTCGTCCCGTGATCAGTGGCATCAAGGGACTCGAGGTCGATAACGACACCGTCACGGCCCGCCGCGAGACCGGATCGGGGTTCGAGGTGTACCGGTTGTCGCTGCCGGCCGTTATCGCCGTCAAAGAAGGAATCAACCTCCCTCGCTATCCGACACTGCCCGGACGCCTCAAGGCCAAGAAGGCAGAGGTCATGTCGAGCCCGGCCTCCGCCAACACCGGTGGTCTCATCATGGACCGGCTCTTCACGCCCCCCGAACAGAAGACGGTCACGAACATCCTCGGTCGCGGCCCCGAAGCCGCGCCGGCGGTTGTCGACCTGCTCGAGGAACTAGGTTTGATGTGAGCCGGGTTCTCGTTTTCGTCGAGCACGACGACGGCCTCGTGACCGAGACCTCGCTGCAGGCTCTCACGATCGCCGGTGCGATTGGCGAAGTCGAAGCGGTCTCGGTCGGCGCCTCGGGAACCGGCGGGTGGCAGATCGAGCACCCGATGCTCACGGACTACGCCCCCGCTGCCATCGCCGAAGCCCTTGCCCAGCTGGTGGGAGCCGAGATGCCGGCTGCGGTATTGGCGGCAGGGACAGAACGAGGAAACGAGGTCATGGCCCACCTCGCCGCTTTGTTGGATCTCCCCCTTGCCGCCAACGTCACCCGGGTCGTTCCTAGCGGAGACGGCTGGAATCTGACTCGGGTTCGATGGGGCGGCAGCCTCCTTGAGGAGTCCACGCTCACGGCCCTCGTCAAACTGGCCACTGTTGCGCTCCACTCTGTCGAGGCGACACCGCATCAGGCTGCCTCGAGTGTGACCGTCTTCACCCCCGAACTAACCGATGCCCACGTCATGACCAGAGTCATCGAACGAGTCACCTTGACCGAAGGAATCACTCTCACCACCGCCCCCGTGGTCGTTAGCGGAGGCCGCGGCGTCGGGTCACCGGAGGGTTTCGGCGTGCTGGAGGAATTGGCTGGCCTAATCGGTGGCGCCGTCGGCTGCTCGCGGGTGGTCACCAACAGTGGTTGGCGGCCCCACTCTGACCAGGTCGGGCAGACCGGAACGAGGGTGGCGCCCAACCTCTACATCGCTTGCGGAATCTCTGGAGCGATCCAGCATTGGGTCGGAATGATGGCGTCGAAGAACGTGCTCGCCATCAACACCGACGCCGAAGCCCCGATGGTGACAAAGGCCGACTACGCGGTGATCGGCGACCTCCACCCCATCCTCAACGCCATCGTGACCGAGGTGAAGCGGCGCAAGGGTCTGTGAAGGTTTTAGCACCGTAGAGGGTGGGAAATCCTGCACGGACCAGGCTCTGTATGGGTCGTGTGAAGATTTACTGACCTGGTGTGCCCGTCAGCGCGTTGCAGGACGCCTCCCGTCGCCGGCAAGGACCGAGTCCACCTGTTTGAGAGATTGTTTTCGTCCCGATCTCCGGCCCGCCCGAGCCAGCCGACACGGGCAGCTTGGGAAGGAAGTCATCATGACCCCATTGCCGGATCGCCCCGATCTGGATCAACTTCGCACCCGGGCCAAGGAGCTGAAACGCGCCTTGGCGGCCGGGGATCAAGCGGCCCTAGATCGAGTGCTGGCGTCACACCCCAAGTACGTCGGGCGCCCGGCGGAACGGCTCGGACAGGTGGGTCTGACGCTGCGTGACGCCCGGGTGACCATCGCCCGTGAGCTCGGCTTCGAGTCGTGGAAAGCACTGCTGGCGGAGGTGGAAGGCCCAACGGTCAGAAGATGGAGTCCATCTGCCGACTACGCGCTTGTCAACCGCGCATTTCGGGAGATGAAAGAACTGGAAACGGGTTACTGCACCGTCGACCATTTCCTGCTGGCGCTGCTCAACCCCGAACAGCCCACCATTGCCCTCCGGGTCCTCAACGACCTGGGTGTCGCGTACGAACTAGTGGCGGAGAAATCAAAGAGTTGGCACCGCCGAACAAAGTAGGGCGGGCGCTCAACACCGGCCTTCCACCTAGCGCAGGGATGGGCCCAAGGCATCGCCGTTGGCCTCGGTTCTGCCGACGTCACCGATGAGATCGCCCTTCTGGCGCTGGCCTACGGCATCATCGGTGACGGCTCGTCTCTGGGCGCCTTCGAGCTCCAGGCCGACGAAGTCGTCGAGCAACTAAGGCGTCATGGCGTCGCCGTCCCCTCGGTCGCCCCGCCGATCTCCACGCAGGTGATCGGGCCATACGGACCATGGGTCTACTGCCTCCAGGAGGACCTGTCCAAGGTCACACAGGCGATCATCGAGATGTACCCGACAGGGCAGGCTCTCTGGGGCATGAACAAATCGAAGTGGAAGAGGGGTTGCTGGTGGGTCCACGGAGAAGCACGATCCCGATGGAGGAGATCGTCCGCAAGGCGCTGAGAGGAAAGTCGAGGGACTTCATCGAGGTGCTTCCCTTCAAGGAAGGCCTGGAACTGGAGAACGCGGATGCTCCTCGTCGTTACCGGGATCGGCCTCCCGCAGAAACGGGGCAATAACCTTCACACGAGACCAACGAAGCCCGAACCGTGAAGGTTTCCGCACCGGTCAGGTGCGTAAACCTTCACAGATCTGGCCTTCACAGATCTGGCCTTCACAGCTCTTCGTTCAGACGACTGGTCAGGCCTGTCGGCACACGGCTCGGGGAGAGGATGCCGTCGGCCAATCCGTAGGCGACCGCATCTTCGGCCGCCAGCCAGTGGTCGCGGTCGGTGTCCTTCCGGATCTGTTCGATCGACTGCCCCGAGTGCTGGGCGAGAATTGCCACCATCTGTTCGCGCTGGCGGATGATCTCGCGGGCATGGATCTCGAGGTCGCTCGCCTGGCCTTCGATCCCACCCACAACATGCGGTTGATGGATCAGGACCCGGGCGTGAGGCAGCACCATCCTCTTGCCTGGTGCACCCGAAGCGAGGATCACCGCCGCAGCCGAGGCCGCCAGGCCGATGCAGGTCGTCGCCACCTCGGGCTGCAGGCATTGCATGGTGTCGTAAATCGCCATCATCGACGAGGCCTCGCCACCGGGAGAATTGATATAGAGGTGGACATCCTTTTCGGGATCATCGCTTTCGAGGTGGAGCAACTGCGCGACGATCAGGTTGGCTACGTCGGCGTCGATGGGACGGCCGAGAAACACGATGCGCTGGCCCAGGAGCTGGGAGTAAATGTCGAACGCTCTCTCCCCCCGGGCAGTCTGTTCGATGACTGTTGGAATCAACATGACTCAGCCTCCTTTGCAACCGTTCAGTTGCACTAGAATCTAGCACAGACCAGCAACCGGCAAGTTGCGTATGATGGAGGGACCATGAACCAGACACGGCGCGAAGAAAGCCCGGAATTACCCCGCGTCGAGCGAACCGTCGAGCTCGGAGTCCCGGCCACCGAGCTCTGGCAGCATCTGGTCGACGGCGAGCTCGCTTCGTTCTGGATGGGGGGTGTCATGACGATCGAACCGCGCCTGAATGGCCGAGTCCTGCTTCACGCCGATGACGCCGCGATCGTGTTCGGGACGGTCGAGGAGTTGGTCGTCGGCGAATCGATCACCTGGACGTGGCGAACTCGCGATGGCGAACCGACCCAGGTGTCCATAATCGTCGAACCCGCCGCGGAGGGAAGCGTCCTGAGAGTGACCGAGCAGCTGATCCCCTACGAGATCATCCACGTCCCCACCTCGCTCGGGTGAACCATGGATGTCTTTGCCGCCCTTGGTGATCCCACCCGGCGCGAGGTTCTTCGCCGAGTCGCCGGTGGCCCCACCACCGCCACCGAGCTCGCCCTGCAGATGCCGATCAGCCGGCAAGCCGTGAGCAAACATCTCTCGGCCCTCGATGAGGCTGGCCTCGTCGAGCGAACCGTGTCCGGCCGGGAGGTGCGTTACTCGCTCCGAGCGGAGCCACTCTCTGACGTTGTCGGCTGGGTCAATGAAGTCGGCGATGCCTGGGATCAGAGACTCGCCAAGCTCAAGTCAAGGCTCGATCGTTAGAGCTGCCTTGCATTTGTCGACACGCCGTCAGAATGCCAAACTGCCGCCAACATCGGCGGTGCATCACCACACCTGATGGGGTTGGAACAGATAAATACCGGGGCGGGGCACGAACAATGCCCCGCCTCTTTCTTTTCCGATTGCTACCAGAGGGATCCGGCCGAGACCCGCAGATCCTCCATGGTGATTCCCTGAGCACCGTCGCTGCAGAGGAACAGAGCCAGAGCACCTATCTCGGTGGGTGAGATGAGGCGGCCCTGAGGATTCGACTTCTTCACGTCGGCGATGTACTCGTCTCCGGTGCGGTGCTCCTGCTTCTCGGCGATGTCGGACATCCATTCGCGGCCGAACGAGGTGTCGACCCAGGTCGGGCTGAGGGCGTTGCAGGTAACCCCGTGCGGCGCGCCTTCCAAGGCAACGCAGCGGGTCAGGCCGACGACGCCCGCCTTGGATGCGCAGTAGGCACCGGAGGTAACGGCTCCAACTGTGGCGGCGGTTGAGGCAATGTTGATGATCCGGCCCCACTTCCGCTCGATCATCCCGGGCAAGACCCGCTTGATGGCCCGGTAGGTTCCAGTGAGATTGACCTCGATCACCTTGTCCCAGAGTGCATCGGAGTGCCCGCTGATCACGCTCTCGGCGGTTATCCCGGCGGCGTTGGCGAGCACATCGACCTTTCCGAAACGATCAACGGACGCCTGAAAGAATTGTTCGACGGAGTCGTTGGACGTGACGTCGAGATTCAATGCGAGGCAGCGAACTCCTTCAGCCTCTATCAACGAGCAGGCGTGGTCCATCTGCTCCTGACCTGGCATATGGACGACCTCACCCTCGGCCTGCTTGCCCCCGGCCAGGAGAGAGCCGATGGCGACATCCGCACCGGCCGAGGCAAAAGCCACGGCCATTGCCAGACCCATGCCCGAAGCTCCACCCGTAACCATCGCGGTCCTACCCGCCAGAAACTGATCCGCCACGATCTATCGCCTTTCGCTGTTCGTTCGGCAGGGTCGAATGCCCATTAGGGCCTTGGGATGGCCCGCCCTAGTACGGAGCCTCGACGTCTCCCATTTCGACATACACGCTCTTGACCTAGGTGTAATGGTTGATGGTTATGAGGCTGTTCTCACGTCGCTCGAGCAATGCCATGGCCCGGAACGGTACTAGGAGCAAATACCTTCAATCCGAAGGCTATTTCCGGCGGAAACCGCCGCCTATAACCTTTAGGTTCGCAGTTTTCTAGTGGCCCGAGGGGGGCTGGAGTCGTGCGGCCCAGGCTTGGGTGAGGCGGTCCAGGATGATCGCCATCACCACGATCGCCAGTCCCACCTCGAAACCGAGGCCGGTATTGCTGGTGGTGACGGCTCGGACAGTCTCGAACCCGAGCGCTCCTCCCCCGACCAGTCCGGCGATGATCACCATCGCCAGCACCATCATGATCACCTGGTTCACGCCCGCCATGATGGTCGGAGCGGCGAGCGGGATCCGAACCCCGAACATGGTTTGGCGTTTTGTGGCGCCGAACGTCTGTGATGCCTCGACCGACTCCTCCGGCACTTGCTTGATTCCCAGTGCCGTAATTCTGATCCCGGGGACGATGGCGTATAGCACCGAGGCGATGAGTCCTGGGACCTGCCCCACTGTGAACAGGATCACAACCGGAATTATGTAGACGAAGGACGGAATAGTCTGTAGCGCGTCGAGTACCGGGCCGAGGGCGGCTTCCACCTTGGGCTTGCGACCAGCCCAGATCCCGACCGGAATAGCTATGAGCACCGAGAGCAGGACCCCCGCCACCACCTGGGTGAGGGTTTGCAGCGAAAGCTCCCACATCCCGATGAAGCCGACCACCATCAAGGCGACGGCCGCGACAATCGCCAACTTGATCCCCTTGGCCTTCCAGCACAGCCATGCTGTAAAGAACACCGGCACCGGCCAGGCCAGGGTTATCACCAGGAAGTCCCGTACCGGAATCAGCAGCCCCGCGACGATGAAGTCGTTGAGAGGGCGGGTGATAAACGAGAGGTTGTCCCGGGCCCAGACCACCACCGAGTCGATTGGATCCAGGACCTCCACCCCCCAGACGGTCGGAAACCCGCCGGTTCCAATAGCGCGTCCGAGTACCACCAATCCCGCCAAACCGGTAACTGCTCCCAGAATCCAGGGTCTGGCGACTCTCTTGGTCCGGTCGCTCTCGGCCACAGACCGCCCTAACCGGTCGAGCACCATGGCCACCGCCACGATCGCTAAACCGGCCGCCAACCCCCGCCCAGTTCGGCGTTTGCTGAGGCCATCCATGACCTCTTGACCAAGGCCACCGGCCCCAAGCAGTGTGGCCAGAACCACGATTCCCAAAGCCATCATGATCGTCTGGTTGACACCGGTCATGATCGTGGGCGTTGCCATTGGCAGTTGCACCTTGAAGAGCGACTGCCGCTTGGTCGACCCGAACATTTCCGAAGCCTCCACGGCAGGTTTCGGGACCCGTCTGATGCCGAGAGTTGTCAGTCGCACTGCCGGAGGAAGGGCATAGATCACAGTGGCGATCGCGGCCGGTACTCGGCCGATTCCAAAGAAGAGCAGCATGGGGATGAAGTAGACAGGAGCGGGCACAGTCTGCATTGCGTCGAGAATCGGGCGCAACACCGACTCCACTCGGGGTCGGAGCGCCGCCCAGACACCCAATGGCACCCCGATCGCGACCGATATCAGCACCGCGATCGTCATCAGAGCCAGGGTTTCGATGGTGACTTCCCACAAACCGACAAGGCCGGGATAGGTCATTGCAGCCGCTGCTACCAAGCCGGTTTTCCACTTTCCGTTGCGGGCCACCACCACGAACACCAGGATCGGCAGTACGAACCATGGAAGCCACAGCAAGAAGTCCTCGACGGCCGTCAGAGCCCAGTCGACCGCCGAGGTGATGGGTTGAAAGAAGTTGGTGAACAGCGGGTGAGTGCGTCGGTTGGCCCGGGCCCAGGCTTGAAACTCATCGATCGGCCCCGAGATGGCAGTGTCCCAGATGGCAGGAAAGGCGTCGGCCCGGGCGAACGCCACTTGCAGGGCTACGACTCCTCCCAAGAGACTCAGCCAGCCGAGAAACGACCGGCTCCGTAGTCGGCTTCGTTGATCGGCCCGGACCTGAACCGTCGTCGGGGCCTGAAGAGTGTCGGTCATGAATCGGCTTCCAGCACGTGAGCAACCGCGGCCCGATCCACCACCCCCACCGAAGTTCCCTCGGCGTCATCGACACCAATCGGAGCCATGTCGTTGAGGAGAGCCGGCAAAACGGTTTCGATCGTGTCTTCCAGATGCACCCGGTGAGTCGCCGCCGATCCGTCCTCGGCCGAGAGCACCGAGGCCGCAGTCAACACTTTGGTCTTGGGGATGTCCTTGGTGAACTCGCGGACGTAGTCAGTGGCGGGGTGGGTGATCAGGTCGGCCGCACTGCCGACTTGATCAAACGAGCCGTCCTTCATGATGGCAATGCGATCGCCAAGTTTGATCGCCTCTGCGAAGTCGTGGGTGATGAACACGATGGTTCGCTGCAGCGTCTCTTGGAGTCGTATCAACTCGTCCTGCATATCCCGTCGGATCAAAGGATCGAGCGCCGAGAACGGTTCGTCGAAGAAGAGAATCTCAGGGTCGACCGTCAGCGCCCGGGCCAGACCTACTCGCTGCTGCATACCCCCGGATAACTGCTGGGGAAAGTGCTGCTCCCACCCTTTGAGCCCCACCACTTCGATCACACTCATTGCCCGCTCGTAACGTTCAGCCTTGTCGACTCCTTGTACCTCGAGTCCGTAGGCGGCATTGTCGATGACCCGGCGATGGGGAAAGAGGCCGAAGTGCTGGAATACCATCGACATCTTGTGACGCCGCACCTCTCGGAGCTGCTCCTCACTCATGTCGGTGAGGTTCTCCCCGTCGAGGGAGACCTTCCCCCTGGTGACCTCGTTGAGACGGGCCACGCACCTGATCAGGGTCGATTTTCCGGAGCCAGAAAGACCCATAACGACGAAAGTCTCACCCCTGGCAACGTCAAAGGTGACGTCGCGCACGCCGATCGTGCATCCGGTCGCTTTCAGAACCTCCGAGCGAGAAGAACCGCGTTCGGCTAGCTGTAAAGCCTTCTCCGGACGCGCCCCGAACACTTTCCAGACGTGCTCAACGGAAAGGCAGACATCGTCATTCACGACCGGTTAGAGGCTGCCATCTCGGTAATGTAACAGCAGCCCCTCAGCCGCGAACGTCGGCCGAGGAGCCTCTAGGAGACACATGAAAAAGCGAATCTGGTTGTTGATTTCGGGCCTGGCGCTGGTTGCAGTTGCCTGCGGCGGTGGCGGCGCCGCCTCTGAGGGCGACAACCCCACCATCAACCTTGTGGTAAATGCCTGGACCGCCTCGGCACTCAATGTCGAGATCGCCAAGCAGTTGATCGAGTCAGAGCTCGGCAACCCGGTAGAGATCGTCTCGATCGACGAGAACGCGGCGATGTTTACCGGGCTATCCGACGGCACCGTCGATGCCGTCCTTGAACTGTGGCCCTCAGGCATCACCGCTGATGAGCAAGCCTTCTTCGACGACGGCAGCGTCGTCAATATTGGCGAGCTAGGCACGATCGGCAAGATCGGTTGGTTCGTGCCGAGCTACGTGATCGACGACCACCCGGACCTAGCCACCTGGGAAGGTTTCGCCGACCCGGCCAACGCGGCTCTGTTCGCAACGGCAGAGACCGGTGACCTTGGTCGATTCCTCGGAACCGACCCGTCGTATTCGCAATACGACGAGGCGATCATTGCCAACCTGGATCTTCCCTTCCAGGTGCTCTTCTCCGGCTCCGAGCCGGCCACCGTGGCCGAGCTCGATGCCCGGGTAGCGGCTCAGGAACCGATCGTCATGTACTGGTGGACCCCGACGGCAGCAGTGGCCAAGTACGACCTGATCAACGTGCTGCTGCCCGAATACTCGGCGGATTGCTACACCGACCCGGCCGCGATTGCCTGTGACTATCCCGAGGATGTCCTGATCAAGATTGCTTCCGCTCAGTTGGCCGACAAGGACCCAGAGGTCTTGGCCTTCCTCGAAGCATTCACCATCACGACCGAAGACCAGCTGTCGATGCTTCCACCGGTGGAAATCGAAGGCGAGGATGCGGCTGACGTGGCCGCGGCCTGGATCGCCGACAACGAAGCGGTCTGGTCGGCCTGGTTGGGGTAGAGATCAGTAGCCCAGTACCAAGTAAGCAGCAGGTAGTAGAAGGAGAGGGGCGGGATTTCCGCCCCTCTCCGCTATCATGGCGACAAGCGCCGATTTGATCCACAGCTTGCGGGCGCTCAAGAAATGCGGCTAAAGCGTCGGGATGGTTGAACCGCCCGGCTCTGCTGCGGCGGTTCTCTCGTTGAGAGGCCGCTCCAAAGTCACCAGATTGGCAACTTGAGGAGTACGAGATGGCTAACCAAAACACTTTTAATCGACTTCTAGCCACCGGCGCACCCCTGGTAGCCGATGGCGCCATGGGCACCACCCTCTTCTCGCTCGGACTCGAGGGCGGCGGCTCACCCGAGTTGCTCAATGTCGAACAGGCCGACCTGGTCGAGAAGGTCCACCGCGGCTTCATCGACGCCGGCTCCGACATCATCCTCACCAACACCTTCGGAGGCAACCGCCTCCGGCTCGCGCTGCACAACCTCGAGTCCCGGGTCGCTGAACTCAACGCTGCCGCAGTTGCTGCCGCTCGACACGCCGCCGACCAGGCCGACCGGCCAGTGGCAATCGCGGGAAGCGTCGGCCCCACCGGCGAGTTGTTCGCACCGCTCGGAACGCTGTCCTACGAACATGGCGTTGAGGTCTTCGCCGAGCAGTGTCAAGCGTTGGCCGATGCTGGAGCCGATGTCCTCTGGATCGAAACCATCTCCTCGTTTGAGGAACTTGAAGCGGCCTGTGCTGGCGCCGCCACCACGGGACTCCCCTACACCGCCACTCTCAGCTTCGACACCGCCGGTCACACGATGATGGGCATCCATCCACGAGCCCTCGGCGAATGGTGGCTCAACGATCAGGGAGTTGCAGCCATAGGCGCCAACTGCGGTATCGGGCCGGGCGACGCCGTCGCCGCCGCCCACGGCATCGCCGAGGTGGCTCCGTTGGCCGTGACAATCACCAAAGCCAACTGCGGCATCCCTCTCTACAAGACCGAGGGCGGTCTCACCTACCCGATCGGCCCCGAACGGATGGGCGAATACGTCGAACTGGCTTTGCGCTCTGGTGCCCGCATCATCGGCGCCTGCTGCGGTTCGACCCCCGACCACATTGCCGCCATCCGGGAGGCGGTCGACACCTTCGCCGGCGGCGAGCGCCCATCGTTCGAGGAGATCCAGGAGCGCCTGGACGCCTCGGTGCGTCCCTCGGCGACGACGACCCGTCGTTCACGCCGCAGCCAGTAGCCG
>DATLEZ010000060.1:0-41422 GCA_035525055.1 Acidimicrobiia bacterium
CGCCTCGGAAAGGGTGAAACAATCGGCGTCATTGCGAAGGATGACCGCCCGGTCGAGGGCCGCCGCCAGATCAATATGGAGAGGCCGACCGTTCAACGCGGGTGAATTGGAGTTCTTGATGAACCCGGTCTTGGGGCTCAAGGCTCCAGGAGTCCCGACGCCAACGGTGCGAAAAGTCGGAGCCGCGAGGGCATCAATCTCCTCGACCAGCACGCGAATAGTTTCGATGGTGCCGTCGTAATCCCCCGAGGGGGTAGGCAGGCGGCGCCGACCCAGTTCGGTGCCGTCGGTCCCCAGGGCCACGGCCTCGATCTTGGTACCACCCAGGTCGATACCGATGCGATTCATCGTTGCCCATCTTGGCCGATCGCGGGCTATCTCGCGGCGGGCGGATAAACCTCAGCCAGCAACTCGTTGAATGATCTCGTCGGCGAGAGCACGTAAGCCCCCCCGGAGGTCACAAAGTCACGCACCGAGACCGAAATCCGATTGACGCTGTCCCGGGTGACTCCCCGGTATCTCCAGGCAGTCGCCACCACGTCAGCGAAGGACCACCCCGAGTCCACCTTGACCGCTCCAGCCACTGCCCCCAGAGTCGAGTCGAGGGAGCCGAGGGAGCCAAACGAGGCCAGTTTGGCGGCCAGTTGGAAGAGAACATCCTGCTGCCGTGACTGACGGTTGAAATCCGAGCCGGCCACCACCTGCCAGGTGCCGTCGATCAACTGCTCGGTATTTCTCGATCGGACCCACGCAAGAGTCGTGTACCCGTCGGCCACGACACAGCCGCCCGGAAGATCGAGGCCCGAGCGCGGATCCCGGGCCGGGTTGTCAGTGCAGACGCTAACGCCTCCAAGTGAATTGACCACCGAAGCGAACCCGTCAAAGGTCACTCGCACTACGTGGTCCACCTCGATTCCGGTGTAACCCTGCACCATCAACGCGATCAACTCGGTCCCGGAGGCAAAGCCTGCGCACCCGCCTAACCCGGCGTTGATTCGCGACCAGCCCTCATGACACGGATTTCGCACATACAGGTCGCGCGGAATCGAAATCAGAATCGGAGCACTGCCATCGGTCGGCGCTAAAGCGAGGACGATTGCATCCGCCAGTACACCCGAGGCGTCGCTCCCCACCCCCAGGTAGGCCTCGAACATGTCATCGGGGAGGGGAGGGCTGATGGCGGCAGGATTCCGATACTCGGTCGTCTGCATCTCGGCCAGCCTCTGAGCCATTTCTGCCTCGAGCTCGAGCGTGGCCAGCTCCTGCTGGGCCGCGGCGTCCAAGAGCCGACGCTGCGACTCGGTCAGGGCGGCAACCTCCTCGGGCGTGCGGTTGTCGAGGGCTTCGGCGGCCGCCTGCGGGTTGAAATCTTCGGTGGCGACGGCTTCGAAGGTGAACCAGAAGCGGGAGGCGAGAAACGCCACGACACCAAGGATGGTCCCTGCAACCACCATCACGCCGACCCGAATCGGGTGACGCTGTACGTAACGGACCAACTGTGCCTCCGGTGTAAGTGGGCGATGGTACGAGGCCAGAGCCCGTTCTACGTTCTACGTTCTACGTTTTACGTAAAACCCGCACATCTGGCGTCTGGTTCCGGGTTTCGACGTAGAACGTAAAACGCTTGCTTCGACGTACAACGTAAAACGCTCCTGGCTAAGCCAGGAGCAACACCGTTCCGGTGAAGTGACCGGCCAGCTTGCCATCGGCTCTCCGGACCAGCACTCGGTAGGTCGCCAGGGTCCTGCCCCGGTTCACCTCCTCCACCACCGCCGACAGGGTGTCGCCGGGACTGACGGCCGCGCTGAAAACCATGTGGGTGTCGATCGCCACGGCCGGGCCACCGTACGAGTTGGAGTAGAGCGAGAAGGCGCAATCCGCCAGGGAAAACAGAACGCCGCCGTGGAGCCCGCCGTGGAAGTTGGTCATAGCCTCGTCAACAGCCATCTCGATACTGATGTCCGACTCACCGACGTCGACCAGCCGAATGCCCAGCCCCGAGGCGTACCTGTCGGTGGCCAACAAAGTTGCGACCCGCTCGCCGTCGATCACGTTTCCAGCCAGGCGGCGAAAATGGCCCGCGACGACCGATCGAGCTGAGGCTCGGCTGCCACCATGACCTGGGCGTAATCGTCGTAACCCACGCCGGCGGCTTTCAGGAAAGGCTCTTCTTCTTTCCCCCAGGCCAGCGCCTGATCACGGTCGGCGTCGGGATGGAATTGGAGCCCCAGGGCCGATCCCAGTCGGAATGCGTAAGGAAAACGGTCGGTTTGGGCGAGAAGAGATGCGTCCGTGGGAACAACAAAAGTGTCCTGATGGAGGGTGTAGACCAACGGACCGGTCTTCGAGACAACGGGGTGATCGCGACCGGCGGCTGTCAGGCTGATCGAGACCAGACCGGCTTCAGAGTGCGAGGCTTTGTAGGCCGTGCCTCCGAGGGCATCGGCCAGAAGCTGGCAGCCCAGGCATATTCCGAGGACCGGGACGCCCAACTCGACGAGGGTTCGAATCCAGGCCTTTTCATCTTCGAGCCACGGATGCAGGTGGACGTCGTACGCGCCCATGGCTCCTCCCAGGATTACGGCCCGGTCGAAGTCGGTCCCGGGCACCGGGTCGCCGCACTCGAGGTGAAAACGCTCGACAACGGCCCCGGCCGCAGTTAGTGCGTCGTCGAGGCGGTAGGTGGTCTGCGGGCAGTGATACACCATGGCAACTCGCATGAGAGAGAGGACAGTAACGCCGCCGATAGGATGCCCACCTGGATTGCATACGGGCATTGGCACGTAGAAGAACGCAACGGGCAAGCGGGTAAGGCGGGACAGTGGAGCTTTCCAAGATCGGTTCGGGCAAAGTCAGGGACCTCTACGCCGTCGACGACCAGCGCCTTCTCCTGGTGGCCAGCGACCGGATCAGTGCCTACGACGTCGTCCTGTCCGATTTCATACCGGACAAAGGCCGGGTGCTCACCGGACTCTCACTGTTCTTCTTCGACCTCCTCGACACTCCCAATCACCTCATTTCGACTTCCCTCAATGACCTGGGGGACGTGAGCGAAACGGACCTCGACTGGCTGAGGGGGAGGTCGATGATCGTCCGCCGGGCCGAGGTGATACCGGTCGAATGTGTTGTCCGGGGTTATCTGTACGGATCGTCCTGGCGGGAATATCGGTCGGGTGGCGGACCTACCACCGAGCACCTGGGCGCGGGACTGGTCATGGGCGACAAGCTCAGCGAGCCGATTTTCACCCCGTCTACCAAAGCGACAACCGGACACGACGAGAACCTGGACGAAGCTGGTGCCTGCAATCTGATCGGTCACGACCTCTACCAAACGCTCCGAGAACTTTCGATCGCGATCTACCGGAAGGCCGCCGACCACGCCGCGACCAAAGGGGTGATCCTGGCTGACACTAAGTTCGAATTCGGGTTCGCGGGTGATGATCTCTTGCTCATCGACGAGGTCCTCACCCCCGACTCATCTCGATACTGGCCCGCCGACCGATGGACCCCCGGCCATGACGTGCCTTCCTTCGACAAGCAGTTCGTCCGGAACTGGCTCGACCAGAGCGGTTGGGACCACAACCCTCCCGCTCCCTCCCTGCCTGCTGAGGTGATCGCAGGCACGCGCGACCGCTACATCGAGGCCTACGAGCGGATTACAGGACATCGTTTCACCGACTACCTGCAACGCTTGGGACGCGTGGATTGAGATGCGGGTCAAGGTTGAAATCGTGCGGCGACCCGAAGTCGCCGATCCCCCGGGCGTGACAGTCGTCAGGGCCTTGCGAGAACTGGGCTTCGAGGAAGTATCCGAGGCTCGGTTCAATCGGACAATCGTTCTGGAACTTGACGGCACCGACCCCCTCTCGGCCCGGGCCCGGGTAGAAGAGATGTGCCGCCGGCTTCTGGCCAACCCGGTCATTGAGGACTTCGACGTGCAGGTGCTCGAACAGTGACACGTCTCGTTTCGGCCGCCCGGGTAGCTGTCGTGGTCTTTCCGGGTACCAACTGCGAACTTGACACAGCACATGCTCTCGAACTGGCCGGGGCCAAACCCGAAATTGTCTGGCATCGTCGAAGAGAATTGGATGAGTTCGATGGCGTCGTCCTACCCGGTGGGTTCGCCCACGGGGACTACCTGCGAACCGGCGCCATCGCACGGTTCTCTCCGGTCATGGGACCGGTGGGCGAGATGGCAGCGGCGGGCAAGCCGGTGCTCGGGATCTGCAACGGATTCCAGATCCTGTGCGAAGCCGGTCTCCTTCCCGGAGCGTTCATCGCCAACTCGGGGCTCTCGTTCATCTGCCGGTTCGTCGAAGTGGAAGTCGCCTCGACGAGCAGCATCCTCACCCACGGTGCCGCGGCCGGCCAGGTGCTCCGGCTCCCCCTCAACTCCTACGACGGCAACTACGTCGATCCCAGCCTGACCGGACGAGTGGTGCTCCGGTATCGGGACAATCCCAACGGGGCCCAGGGTGGCGCTGCCGCTATTGCCAATGAGGCAGGAAATGTGGTCGGCGTCATGCCCCATCCCGAGCGTGCCAGCGAAGCGGCCCTCGGTTCGGACGACGGGATGATCCTCCTTCGCAGCTTTCTCGGTGCTCCCCAGCTTGAGTCCACCCGGTCCCGGTGAGCCGGGCATCATGAAGGTCGACGAAGACCCCCCAGCAGATGCGGAAGATTCAGAACAGGCCGTTCACCGGCTCCTCGGCCTGACCGACGAGGAGTACGCCCAGATTCTCTCCACGCTTGGTCGCGATCCGCGTCCGGCCGAACTGGCGATGTACTCCGTCATGTGGTCCGAGCATTGCTCGTACAAGTCATCACGGGTGCACCTGCGACGCTTCCCGACGACGGCTCCATGGGTCGTGGTGGGGCCCGGGGAGAATGCGGGCGTGGTCGACATCGGAGACGGCTGGCTCGCCGCACTTCGGATCGAGAGTCACAACCACCCGTCGTTTGTCGAGCCGTATCAAGGAGCGGCGACCGGGGTAGGCGGCATCCTCAGAGACATCTTCACGATGGGAGCCCGGCCCATCGCATTGTGGGACTCGATCCGTTTCGGAGCCCTCGATCAACCCCGGAACCGATACCTGTTCAAAGGGGTGGTGGCAGGCATCGCCGGATACGGAAACGCGGTCGGGGTGCCGACTGTCGGCGGGGAGGTGGGCTTCGCCGAGCATTACTCGGCCAATCCCCTCGTCAATGTGATGTGCCTCGGCCTGCTTCGTCCCGAGCAACTGGTTCTGGCCACGGCCGGTCCGGAAGGAACAATGGCGGTCCTGCTGGGGGCGGCGACGGGACGCGACGGCATCGGCGGGGCGTCCGTGCTCGCTTCGGCGTCATTCGCCGATGAGTCGACCAGCAAACGCCCGTCGGTTCAGGTTGGTGACCCGTTCGAAGAGAAGAAACTGATCGAGGCGTGCCTCGAGCTCTATGACCGCAACCTCGTCGTCGGGATTCAGGATCTAGGAGCGGCCGGCTTGTCCTGTGCTGTGTCCGAGCCAGCGGCCCGGGCAGGCATGGGGATGGAACTTGATCTCGACAAGGTCCATGTCCGCGAGCCCGGGATGACCGCACCGGAACTGTTGATGTCGGAGTCGCAAGAGCGGATGATGGCGTTCGTCGATCCGGGCCATCTCGAGGAGGTACTCGAGGTAGCCGAGCGCCGAGAGATCCTTGCCTCCGTGGTCGGCAGGGTCATGAGCGGTGGGCAGGTGCGAGTTCTCCACGGAGGCGAGTTGGTGGCAGAGGTCCCGGCCGCCTCCCTCACAGACGAGGCTCCGCTGTACGAGCGTCCTCTCGGCGAGCCCGGGTGGATGGAAGACCTCTGGGGAAACACGATCAAGTTCATGGCCCAACCGGCGATCGCGACTTCTTTGTTGCAGATGCTGACCGAGCCCGAGCTCGGTTCGAAGTCGTGGGTCTACGAGCAATACGACCACATGTTGTTCCTCAACACGGTCGTGGGGCCGGGCCATGACGCCACGCTGTTGAGGGTGAAAGGGACCACCCGCGGACTTGCCCTGACCACAGACGGCAACGGCCGCCTGTGTTACCTCGACCCGCGCCGGGGAGCGGCCCGGCTCGTGTTCGAAGCGGCCCTCAATGTGGCCGTGGTCGGGGCCGAACCACTTGCCGTCGTCGACAACCTCAACTTCGGCAACCCTGAGAAGCCCGAGGTGATGTGGCAGTTCCGTGAAACGGTCGAGGGGTTGGCAGAGGCTTGTGAGGCTCTGGGGATCCCGGTGATTGGCGGCAACGTCTCGTTTTACAACGAGACCGACGGACTCGACATCTACCCGACCCCTGTTGTCGGCCTGCTTGGCCTCGTGGAGAACCTTCCGACGCCTGCACCTCGCCTCGATCGGGTGGAGGACGGCATGGACCTTTGGTTGATCGGCCCGGAATGGTCGATCAACCTCGCCGGCTCGGCTTTCGAAAAGATCACGTTTGCCCATGTGGGAGGTCGTCCGTCGCCGCCCGATCCCACAATGGCCCGGGCAGCCATTGCGTCGGCGCGGCAATTGGCTGCTGCGGGACTGCCGGCGATCCACGACATCTCGACCGGCGGCACGGCGATTGCGGTGGCGGAGATGTGCATCGCCTCCGGCGTCGGAGTCACCGTCGCCTACTCGGATTGGCGCCACTTGTTCTGCGAGGACCCCCACCGTTTCCTCGTTGCCGCCTCCCCCGAACAGGGCAGGACGGTCGAGTCGATAGCCAACGACATCGGGATCCCTGCGGCCCGCATCGGCGTCTTCGGCGGAACCGAGATCGCCTTCGACCGCCGTGGCGTAAAAGCCGCATTGGACCTGGAAGTGGCAACAACGACCTGGCAGAACTCGATCGAGTCGAGACTGGGTTAGGTCTTACTGTCCAAGGCCTTCGGAGCCGAAATTTGGTCAGTGACACCCGCCTCCCGCCTAATTCGGTCACTGGGTCTCGGTACTCGGGGGCGAGTGACCAAATTTCGTCGGAAGCGGGACCAGGTGACCAAATTTCGCCTGAGGTGCCGAGTCCGTCGCTGATTCTTCCGCCTTCGGCCCATGTTCTGCCTCTTTTTGATGCGTCGGGCAAAGCCCCCGTCGCCCTACCATGGCCTTCGTGCCACAGACGATTGGGATCCTCACCGCCGGCGGGGATTCTCCTGGCCTCAACGCTGCCATCCGGGCCGTCGGGAAGGCTGCCAAGAGGGCCTATGGGATGCACGTCATCGGCTTTCGGGACGGCTTCCGTGGACTCATGCAGAACCGATTTGTTCGCCTCGATGACGAGACCCTTTCGGGCATCCTGACCAAGGGCGGAACGATTCTTGGCACCAGCCGGGAGAAGGTTCAGAAGATGGACGTTGGCAACGGCAAGCCAATGGACATGCGGCCCATGATCAAGAAGGTGGTGGAGCAGCATGATCTCGCAGCCCTCGTCTGTCTCGGAGGTGGCGGCACCCACAAGAACGCCCTCCGCCTTCTCGAGGCCGGCCTGCCCGTGATCACCCTCCCCAAGACGATCGACAACGACGTCTGGGGCACCGACATCTCCTTCGGATTCGATACCGCCCTCGGTATCGCCACCGAGGCAGTCGACCGCCTTCACTCGACGGCACACTCCCATCACCGGATCATGGTGGTTGAAGTCATGGGTCACAACGCCGGCTGGCTCGCTCTCGGGGCCGGTCTGGCCGGGGGAGCCGATGTCGTCCTCACCCCCGAGATCCCCTACGAAGTGGAATCGGTCGCCGAGTCGATTCTCCAACGCAAAGCCGGAGGCAGCTCGTTCTCGATTGTCGTCGTCTCGGAGGGTGCGATGTCGAGCGCCGAAAAGGCCGAACACGATCGCCTCCGCCTGGCAGTCGACGAAGCCAACAACGATCAAGACGAGGACGCCGCCAGGACCGTCTTCGCCAAGTTCGAAGAGGCCCGGAGCCGCTCGACTGAAGAGATGGCAGAACGGCTGGAGGGACTCACCGGACTCGAGGCGAGAGTGACGATCCTCGGACACGTCCAACGCGGTGGAACTCCATCCCCGAGCGACCGGGTACTCGCCACCCGTCTTGGAACGGCCTGCGCCGACGCCATCGCTGCCGGTGAACTCGGGACGATGATCGCGGCCCGAGGCGAAGGCGCCGAGCCGGTTCCTCTAAAAGATGTTGCAGGCAAGCGCAAGACCGTGCCCCCCGGGCACCCCTGGCTCGCATCGGCTCGCAGTCTGGGCGTCAACCTAGGCGACTGATCCTAATCAGTAGGCAGTAGGCAGTCTTGGATGCTTACTGCCTACTGATTCATATTCAACTCACTTGACCCATTCAACTGATTTGAATATGATCGCTCCCCATGCGCAAAGTCATGCTTTTGAACACCTGGGAGCAGGTCGAGCTTCTGGGGGACGACGGAAGGCTGGCGATCCTCGAGTTGTGCGTCATGCCTAAGACCGTCAGCCAGATGGCAGAGACGCTCCGGGTGCCGAGAACCCGCCTGTACCACCATGTCAAACGCCTCACCGAACACAGCTTGCTCAGTGTGGTCAAGACCAAGCAGGTAGGTCCGGTAATGGAAAGCCACTACCAGACCAGCGCTCGCTCCTACCGGCCGTCGAAGCAGCTGATCCGCTCGCTGTCGGAGTCCGCCATGGGCTCCGCCTTGCTGACGGTGGTCCTTGGACCTGCCCGAGCCGACTTCGTTCGGTCCCTCGAAAAGGGCGCCTTCAGCCTTATGGAGACGTCCGGCAAAAGGCGCGTTCTGATCGCGCGCGGTCTCATGGATCTGACTCCCGATGAGTTGGACGAAGTCATCAACGAAGTAGAAGCAATCCTCGGCCGATACGACACCGATCCCACGATCGAGCGGCCGGGCACGATTCCCGTGGCCACGGTGAGCCTCATCCACCCCCGCTGGGACCGCACCAAATGAAGCGCCTGCTCGCCATCGCCAACTTTCGAAAGCTATGGCTTTCCCATGTCATTTCGAGCTTTGGTGACGCTCTCACCAACCTTGCCCTGCTGCTAACCGCCCAGAGGCTTACGGGATCGACGGCCGCGGTCGCCACCACGGCCGTCGCCGTCGCTCTTCCCCAACTCCTATTCGGGTTGTTCGCCGGAGTGCTGGTCGATCGCTGGGATCGCAAGCGCGTGATGATCGCCTCCGACCTTGCCAGGGCACTCCTGGTTCTCGGATTCCTGGCCGTCAGCTCGCCCGATCGCATGTGGCTTCTCTATGTCGTCGCCTTCGTCCAGGCTTCGATCGGCACGCTCGACAATCCAGCCCGGTCGTCGGTGGTTCCCCAGATCGTCGGTACGGACAATCTCCTCGCTGCCAACTCGTTCTTCCAGAGCACGATGATCATCGTCGGCGTTGCCGGGACCGCCACGGCGGGCCTCATCGCCGGTGTTTTCGATACCCTGGCTCCGGCGTTTCTTCTGGACGCAGCGTCATTCGCAGTATCGGCCGCCCTAGTGTCGCGAATTGCCATTGCAGGTCGACCCGACCGGTCCCCTGGCGAGAGTCAGGTGAGCGGCATGTGGAGCGAGCTCAAGGAAGGCATCCGCTTGATCACGTCGTCGCCGATGTTGAGAACGGTTGTGATCACGGCCGGCGTGGTGATGCTCGGGCTTGGAGCCGTCAACGTACTGCTGGTTCCGTTCATCGTCGACGAGTTGGCCGTACCCGAGACCTGGTTCGGTCTGCTCGAGGCGGCTCAGGTGACGTCGATGGTGTTGGCGGGCGGACTAGTGGCGGCAGCCGCCCAGCGCATTCGCCCGGGACGCCTGCTGGTCGTAGGGCTGACCGGCGTTGCGGTCGTGGTGGCGGCGATGAGCCTTGCCCAAAGTGTCTGGCATCTAGTCGGACTGCTCTTTGCAGTCGGCTGGTTCGTGACCCCGACCCAGGCAGCCATCTCGACCATCATCCAGACCGAAGTGCCGCTGGAGGCACTAGGTCGGGTGAGTTCGAGTTTGGGCACGATCGCGACAACTGCCCAGGTGGCATCGATGGCGATGGCCGGCGTGGCCGCGGCGGTATTCGGCCTTCGCAGCGTGTTCGTGGTGGCAGGACTCATAGTCCTGATGGCCGCTGCCCTGAGCCTGGTGGTCCAGCGGTCCGGTTCGCCGTCGCCGGTAGGAGCTCCATAAGTGTTTTGGCGCGGAACATCGACACCAGGGGAGCAGAACTACGCGCCAAAACCTCGGACTTCTACAGACGACCGGCTTGGATGATTCGGCCGAGGAACTCTTGCGTCTCGGGTCGTTCTGGATCACCCAGGACAATCTGGGGCGGGCCCTGCTCCCACACGGTTCCACCGTGGAGGAATGCAACGCGGTCGGCGGTGTTGCGGGCGAAGCCCATTTCGTGAGTCGCAATCAACATGGTCATACCCTGACCTTTGAGTTCCCGGATGCATTCGAGTACCTCGCCCACCAGCACCGGGTCGAGGGCCGAGGTCACCTCGTCGAGGAGCATCAACTCCGGTTGCATGGCCAGGGAACGAATGATGGCGACCCGCTGCTGCTGGCCGCCGGAGAGGCGATCCGGATAGTCCTTGACCTTGTCGAGGAGGTCAAAGCGCCCGAGCAGTTCCACCGCCCGGCCTTCGGCGGCGGTCCGATCGAGCTTCAACACCTTGCGAGGGGCAAGAGTGATGTTGTCGAGGATCGTGAGATGCGGAAACAGATTGAAGGACTGGAAGACGATGCCCATCCGCGACCGCACCTGGTTGGCGTCGACCTCGGGGCCGGTGATCGCCTGATCATCGAGGAAGATCTCGCCCCGGTCGATTGGCACCAGAAGGTTGACTGCTTTGAGCAAAGTCGACTTCCCCGACCCCGAGGCGCCGATGAGACAAACCACCTCGTGGGCTTGCAACTCGAGGTTCACGTCGGCGAGCACCGTGAGGTCACCGAACGTTTTGGAGAGGCCGACTATCCGGAGGCGGCTGGGCGACTCGGTCATGAGCTCATGGCCTGTCGCCGTCGGCGGACCCGCTGGCCATACCAGTCGGTGAAACGCGCAACCGGGATGCTGACGAGCAGAAACAGGAGAGTGGCGGCGATGTAACCGGTGTAGTTGAAGGTCCGGGCGTTATAGATCTGCGCTTCCCTCACACCTTCCCGGACCCCGAGGACGAACACCAGGGCCACATCCTTCTGGAGGCTCACAAAGCTGCTGAGCAGCGCCGGGACCACGTTTCGTATTGCCTGTGGCACCAGCACGTGTCGAAGAGCCTGAACCTGAGTCAGGCCGAGCGATTGAGCGGACATTCGCTGGCTCTCATGGACGGATTCGATGCCGGCTCGATAGATCTCGGCGGTGTAAGCGGTGTAGCTGATGACGAGGGCCGTGACGCCCCAGAACAAAGCGGATCGGGGAACTCCCGGAATGTCAAGGGCAGGGATCCCGAAGCCAAGGACCAGGATCATCAACAGCAACGGGATTCCTCGAACCAGATCCACGTAGACAACCGCCAGGGCTCGGATTGGGAAGAAGACGGGACCTCGCAGTGACCTCGCCGCCGCCACGACAAGGGCGGCGGCCAGTATCAGCACCTCTGCCACGGCGAACATCTGCACGTCGAGCCAGAAGCCGCTCAATACGGCCGGCCAGACCTCCTGGAAATGACGAGCACTGAAGAATTGCTCTCGAACCCGCGGCCACGTTTCCGACGAGAGAACGGCCCAGATCGCGACGCTTACGAAGACGACCGTCGAAAGCGTGGAGATCAGGACCACCCGTGCCCCTTCCTTCCTGGCGTTTCGCCGCCAGGAAGGAAGAAGGCCGGTTGGCCGATCGGATATCAAGTCAGCGCGTGATCGTCTTGATCTCGCCCTCCGAGGCCAACCACTGCTCGGCCAGGGCAGCAAGCGTCCCGTCGGCCTCGAGCGCCTCGAGGGCTCCGTTGACGCAGGCGACCAGCGGGCTTCCGTCGGCGAAGAGCAACCCGAACCTGTCGGCCTGGGCCTCGGATGCCTCCAACACTCCGACGATGGTCGTGTCAGGCATCTCCACAGCCGTTATGAAATAGGCCGTGGGGAGGTCGAAGACCAGAGCGTCCACTTGACCGGCGTCCAACGCCGACTTGGCATCGGAGTTGGTGTCGTAGGCCGGCGGCGCTGTGTCAGGTTGGA
Source organism: Acidimicrobiia bacterium (assembly GCA_035525055.1). Lineage (GTDB taxonomy): Bacteria > Actinomycetota > Acidimicrobiia > Spongiisociales > ZC4RG35 > DATEEG01. The sequence continues at coordinate 12,116 of DATLEZ010000060.1, forward strand.
TCACCTCTTCGATGTAGTCGAGGCTGGTGGTTCCGATCTGAGCACCGAGGGTGAACCCCTTGAGGTCGGCCACGGTGTTGGCCGCGGCTACCGGCGAATCGGCAAACGCCACCAGGGCCTGGTCGGTGACGTAATAGGGGACGCTGAAGTCCACCACTTCGTCGCGCGCGTCGGTGATCGAGTACTGCTGGAGGTTGAAGTCGAAGTCCTTCGGTCCGGGGGCGACCGCCTCGTCGAAGCCAGTCCGAATCCACGTGACCTGCTCGGCGGTGAACCCGAGCTGAGTTGCCACGGCATAAGCGACGGCAGCCTCAAAGCCCTCCTGATTGGTGGGATCGTCATCCATCACCCATGGCGGGAAAGCCGGCTCTCCGGTGGCAACGGTCAGCACTCCGGGTTGGACCAACTCCAGTTCGTCGACTCCGCATCCTGCCCCATCCGCGGTGGTGGTATCGGTGCTGTCGCCACCACAGGCAGCGACTATCAAAACCATCACGACGAACCCGACAGGTCCCAACAAACGCGTTCTTTGCATTTTCATGACCTCCTGAGGGCCGGAATCGTAATGGCCCCGCCACCTCATGGCCTGGACGAAAGGAGGGTGACGACACCGGTACCATGACCAGGTGAGCGGTCTCCCCCATACAGTCGATGTGGCCCGGCCCGGTGAAGCCTGCGGCGTCTTTGGTATCTATGCGCCGGGGCAAAGGGTTTCCCAGCTCATCTACTTCGGTCTTTTCGCCCTGCAGCATCGGGGTCAGGAGTCGGCCGGCATGGCCACCTCCGATGGTGAAACCGTCACCGTCTTCAAGGACATGGGCCTGGTTGCCCGGGTCTTCGACGAGCGTTCGCTGGCGGGCCTCGATGGTCACATCGGCATTGGACACACTCGGTACTCGACCACCGGTTCCAACTGCTGGGAGAACGCCCAGCCGGTTCATCGTCAGATCGGTACCACCTCGATCGTCCTCGCCCACAACGGGAATCTGACCAATGCGGTCGACCTGGCGGGCGTTCATGGCCACACCCGGGGCACCACCGATTCCGAGTTGATGATTGAGGCCATCGCCCGGGCGGTAGAGGACGACCGTTCCGATGAGAAGGGCCTGGAAAGGGCTTTAGTCGATGTCCTGCCCTCGTTCGAAGGAGCCTTCTCGCTTGCGCTGATGGATCAAGGGAGGCTGATCGGAATCCGCGACCCCAACGGGTTCCGACCGCTTTGCATCGGGCGCCTGGCCGACAACGGCTGGGTGATTTCGTCGGAGTCGGCCGGACTCGACATCCTCGGCGCCCGCTTCGTCAGGGAGATCGCGCCCGGCGAGATGGTGATCATCGACGCCACCGGACTGCGATCGGTCTTTCCGTTCAAGTCGACCGACCCCAAGCTCTGCATTTTCGAGTTCGTCTACTTTGCCCGGCCCGATTCCCAGCTCTACGGGCAGAACATCCACGCCGCCCGTCACGAAATGGGCCGGCGACTCGCCACCGAGCATCCAATCGAAGCGGACGTCGTAGTGCCCGTCCCGGAGTCCGGCATTCCCGCGGCCCAGGGGTTCGCACTCGAGTCTGGGATTCCCTACACCGATGGCCTCGTCAAGAACCGCTACGTCGGCCGGACCTTCATTGAGCCGAGCCAGTTGATGCGCGACCGGGGAGTCCGACTCAAGCTCAACCCGATCGCGTCGACCATCAAGGGACGGCGAATTGTGCTGATCGACGATTCGATAGTGCGCGGTTCGACGACCCGCCAGCTTGTGCAACTCGTCCGTGAGTGCGGTGCCGCCGAGGTGCACCTCCGCATCTCCTCACCCCCGTACCGCTGGCCTTGCTACTACGGGATGGACACGTCCGACCGCTCCACCCTGATCGCGGCACAGATGGAGGTCGACGAGATTCGTCAACACGTCGGGGCTGACTCCCTCGGTTATCTGTCGTTGGCCGGTCTGCGTTCGGCGACCGGAGTCGAAGACGGGGGTTTCTGCAACGCCTGCCTGTCGGGCGAGTACCCGACCGATATCAGCGGCGCCGCCGGCAAGAACTCTCTCGAAAAGGCCGAAGCCCTCAACACCCCGGGCGGGTGATCCCCGGTGACTACCTACCGGCGAGCCGGGGTGGACCTCGAGGGTGCCGATCGGCACGTGGCCTCGATCGCATCGGTGGTGACCGCTACCTGGAATGACCGGGTGGTGGGCGGCTTCGGTGGCTTCGCAGCCGGGTTGACGCTGCCGGCGGGCTACGTCGAACCGGTCTTGATGCTCACCACCGACGGAGTCGGTACCAAGCTCGAATTGGCCCGGCGGTTCAATCGGTGGGAGGGCGTGGGCTTTGACCTGGTGGCGATGGTGGTCGACGATCTCGCCGCCGCCGGTGCCGCACCTCTGGGCGTTGTCGACTACATGGCGGTGGGCGCCCTCGATCCCCAACGCGATACGGCCATCGTCGCTTCGATTGCGGCGGCGTGCTCGACAGCGGGATGCGCTCTCCTGGGTGGTGAGACTGCCGAGCACCCCGGGGTGATGGAACCCGATCAGGTCGATCTTGCCGCCACTGCCCTCGGAGTGGTCGAGAAGGGCGGCGAACTCGGGTCGCACCGGGTCGGAGCGGGCGACGTGGTGATCGGACTGGCATCGCCGAACCTCCGATCCAACGGGTTCTCACTGGTTCGGGCAGTCATCGGCGACAGAGACCTCCACGAGATCGTCGAGGGGAGGGCTCTCATCGACTGGCTGACGGAGCCATCCGTTGTCTATTCGCCGGCGGTCCAGCGGGCCGTCGCCACCGGCAAGGTCCATGCGGCCGCCCACATCACCGGCGGCGGCCTACTCGCCAACCTGTCACGGGTGATTCCGGACGGCCACGAGGCCAGAGTCGATCATGCCTCGTGGCAGCCGCCACGAGTGTTTCAACTGGTGGCTGAGTGGGGTGGTCTTCCGCCCGGCGAGCTACGTGCCGTGCTGAACATGGGAATCGGGTTCTGTCTGATCACAGCGCCGGACGATGCCAACGCCGTGATCGAACTCTGCGGCCACGACGCCCTCGTCATCGGGAAAGTCGCTGCGGTCTGAGCGGCCGGCACCGCTGATTTAAGAGAAGAACAACGAAGGAACCAGGACCTTCGAAGGACGCGGTCCGGACGACATTCCGAAATTTGGTCATTGGCACCCGCCACCCATGAAATCTGGCCACTGGCGACCGAGTACCGAGACCCAGTGACCAAATTTCGTGTAGGGCGGGAGCCAGTGACCAGATTATGGGGACAGGGCACTCCCGTTCTTCGCTGATTCCGGATACCCGGCGAGATGGCGAACCCGATCGACTCTCCGAACTCGGCGCTAGCCCACCGCGTCGACCAGTGCTTCGAGGGCGGTCACTTCGTTGCCGTGGACGACGCGAAGGGACTCAGCCATCTGTTCGAAGAGCTTTCGCCGGTCGCCGTCACTCAGGTCGGCATCCGACTTCTTCAGACGGGCGCTACGAAGCCCGGCAGTCTTTGCCTCATCCCAGCCCTGGTCGCCTTGGCGTATCGCGTTGCGCCGTTGTCGGTCGAGATTGACGATCTCATTGACGACCGGGACCTCGAGGCAGACCGAGGCAAACTCCTCCCACGACTTCGCGGCCTTGCGATAGGCACGCTCGGCTTCTCCGAGGGACCGCCCGGTGATCCTGCCCGCCTCTTTGAGGAAGTCGGCATACAACGAACGCAGGTTGCCTCCGTGGATGCCCACCTCGCTCACGCCCTCGTGGGCAGACACCAGCGCCTCGACGAGTCCATGGCCATCGACGAATACCTGTCCCCAGCCCTTGGGATTGCGCTCATCGGTGAGCATCCGCGACCATTTGGCGATCGCAGGGAGCGAGAAGGAATCCGACTTGGAAGACAGGTGCTCGACCTGGTCGGCCAGGCCGGACTCGACGGCCTTCAGGAGGGCGTCGTGTCGAGCTCGACCGCGGCCGGGTCGACGACGAGCAGCCGGTTCTTGTAGGAAGGAATGCGGCCCCGGGAGGCCGACAGGTCCTGACCCGGCAGCGAGAGCGGCTTGAGGTTCCGGTCATCCACCAGGAATCGATCATATTGCTGACCGAAGACGACGATGGTGTGGCCCCACATCCCCGACTCCTCCGATGGCAGGTGCCAGTAAGGAACGTCGGCGGAGGAGATGAAGGCGATGGCCGGGAGGCCGGAAGCCAGTGCATCCTGGAGATGGCCCGCGGCGCGTCTCTCACCGGAGGTCTCATGGATCTCAACCGGCACCCCGAGGCGCCCACAGGTCTTGCGGAACCACCGATCCGGGTACTGCGAATTGTTGCGGAATCCGATGGTCACCACTGCGTGGTCGTACTTTTCAAACTGCCACAGGATGTACTCCGCCCCGAGGCCCCCACCCACCCCGAGGATCATCGCCTCGGAAAGTGGGCGGCTGTTGGTTGGATTGCTGATCCCTCGATTGGCCAGCGCGTTGGCGAGAGACGACGTCTCCGGGTGGATTCCGCCTCGAAGCACGTAGGCGTCAGAGGGAAGCTGGTTGAGGATGCCGCGTCGGGCCACCATGTAGGTCTCGCCGGTTTTGTCCATGCGAGCGCGGACCGAGGCCTTGAGTTTCTTCTGAGTAGTCATGTTGTCTCCACGGACGCGCCACCCGGCATGATGAGCCCACGCCTCTGATCCGGGTGCGCGTCACGTTCGGACGACACTTACCGCTCTCGATGGCAAAGGGCCACCTTTCCTTGCGCAATCGCCTGGCGGCATGGGCACCAGGTAAGCAAGTGAGGCGAAAGAACTCGCCGAACCGGGAGTGTAGAGCGGCGCGAATTGGTTTGCCCACCGCTTCAAATGGGGCGCCGCAAGTCTCAAGTCTCAAGAGGTTCGAGGTTCGAGGTCAAAACGTGGAACGTGAGATGTGAGAGCTTGAGGCTTGAGACTTGAAGCCCCCTAATCCGGCCTGTGGCACCCGGTTTGGGCGGGTAGAATGTCCTTTATGCGCTCCATTCCTCGCAGCGAGCGGGCGAACCTCTTCGCCGCTCCGTAAACGCCGGTTCTTCAGCCGCCGCGTTGTCTTCTCTACGTAGGAGCTCCCAAATGTCTGACTTGATCAAGCGTCACCTCGACGTCATCGCACCGGTGATTGCCTTCGACACCGATGTAATCGCTGAACGGGCCCAGGGAATCTGGGTTCACACTTCGGATGGCCGAAAATATGCCGATTTCGCCTGTGGAACGGCCGTCACCAACCTGGGACACAATCACCCGGCGGTCGTCGCCGCTGCCCACGCGCAGATCGATCGGTTCTTCCACTCCGGGTGCATCTTCCGCTACGACACCTTGGTCGAAGCGGCCGAGCGCCTCGTCAAGATCACTCCCCCGGCGATCGAGAAATTCGCATTTGCCAACTCGGGGGCGGAAGCCGTCGAGGGCGCCGTCAAGCTCACGAAGAAGGTCACTGGCCGTCAGGGTCTGCTCGTTTTCAGGGGGGCGTTCCACGGTCGCACGATGGGATCGGTCAGCTACACGACCTCCAACGCAAAGTACCGCGACGGCTATCACCCGGTGCTCGGATCGGTGTTCGTGGCGCCCTTCCCCCACGGTTATCGCTGGGGAATGACCGAGGAGCAGGCTATCGACTACTGCCTCTGGGACCTCGACATGATGTTCCGTCATGAGGTGAGCCCGCACAACATCGCCGCCTTTCTGATCGAACCCGTCCAGGGCGAAGGGGGCTACTACCCCGCCCCGACCAGATTCCTCGACGAGTTGCGGTCGGTGGCCGATCGCCACGGCATCAAGATCATCTACGACGAAGTCCAGACCGGATTCGGCCGCACTGCCGAGTGGATGGCATCGGATCACTACGCCGCCAAGCCCGACGTGATCGCTCTCGGCAAAGGCATCGCCAACGGGCTGCCCTTGTCGGCCTACGGGGCGTCGGCCGAGATGATCGACGCCTGGCCCAAGGGGTCGCACGGAACCACCTTCGGAGGCAACCCGGTGGCCTGCGCGGCCGCCGTGGCAGTCATGGACACGATGGGCGCCCTGCTCCCCCACGCCCGTGAGCTCTCCCTGCACGCCTTCGAGCGCCTCGCCAAAATCCAGACGGACCATCCGACCGTTGGTGACGTGCGGGGCATCGGTCTGATGATCGGAGTCGAATTGGTGAAGGATCCCGAGAACCGGGTTCAGGATCCGGATGCTTTTGTCCACCTCCAGCGCTACTGCCTCGAGCGTGATCTCATCATCATCGATTGCGGGCCGGACGGAAACATCATCCGCTTTATCCCGGCTCTGGTGACTACCCGGGACGAACTGGACTGGGCAATCGACCTCATCGACGCCGGTCTGGCCGACTACGAGGCCAGATAGCGGGCCGGGTTGGGCCCAATACCGGGTTGGACAGGGCGGAACCGAAGTAGCACGGCCAACCGTCAAAGAACCATGCGCAAGACATTGATTGGTTTGACGGTTGCCACCCTGCTTCTGGCAGCGTGCGGCGAACCCGGATTGGCGGACACCCTCAAGCTCACCGACGATCCTGCCTCGGTTCTCCTGATCGTCAAAGACGAGGGTGGCTTCGTGCCGATCGAGTTCATCGTCGGCCAGGGTCCGCGCATGGTCCTGCTCCGCGATGGCACCTTGATCGTCTCCGGGCCGCAGATTGAGATCTTCCCCCAGCCTTTGCTGCCGAACTACCAGGCCATCCACCTGGGTGAAGAAGACATGCTCTTCGTGCTCGAGGAACTCGAGGCCCTTGGGTTCGCGGAGATCGAGGACGAGGTCAACAACGAGGCCGCCAACATGGTGGCGGATGCGTCGACCACCATCACAACGTTCTACAACCAGGATGGACCGCACACATTCTCGGTCTATGCGCTCGGAATTGGTACCCAGGTGACCGACGGTCGGATCTCGATCCTCGCCAACCTCGTCGAGCAGTTGAGCCAGATTGGTTTCAGTCAGCCCGGTACGGCGTACGAATGGGAAGCCCTTGAGGTGTTGGCAGGCGTTCCCCTGTTCCCCGAGGAGCCCGACTTCGCCAATGTCCAGCCGTGGCCGCTCGTCGTCGGATTCGACGAAATGACCGACATCGGGTTCGGCTGGCGCTGCGCCTCATACACGGGCGAAGATGCCCAAGCGCTTCTGGGGTTGTTTACGGGTGCCAACCAGGTCACTACCTGGGCCGACGGCGGCACCGAATACTCGATCAAGGTCCGACCGTTGTTTCCCGAGCAGGAATCCTGCACGACGGTCGCCGTCGCCGGTTGAACGACGCGGCGACGGCCCCCGTAGCGGGGCCGTCGTTCTATCCGATCGAGTGACCTGCCTTTATGCGGTCTTCATGCGGCGATAGATCAGGAGCGCAATAACGGCACCGATGATCGCCCCGAATAGGCCGGCAGGCTCGAAGCCGGCGAAGGTGCGGTCGGCAAAAAGGACCACCGCCAGCACGCCTCCGATGAGGCTCCCGATGACTCCCAGCAGGATGGTCGGCACAATGCCCATGGTGTCCTTGCCTGGAACGAGTGCTCTCGCGATCAGGCCCGCGACGAACCCGTAAAGGAGTAGAAACAAGAAGCCCAAAAATTCCTCCAATGCCTTGCGTCAACCGAGTTAACCATAAGCACCCATTCGGGTGTTAATGGCGAACGACTCGCAGCGACCTCAGACCCGCGAAAAGGCCCGGCCCATGGCCTCCAGGCCCTCATCGACGATGTCGTCGCTGGCCGTCAAAGGAACCATCACACGAAGGACGTTTCCGTAAGTGCCGCAGGAGAGCAGCATCAGTCCCTCCTCCAGGGCTGCGTTGGTAATCGCTTTTGTCCTGTCGGGGTCCGGTTCGCGGCTTTCGCCGTCCTTGACCATCTCGATCCCGACCATTGCTCCAAGACCTCGCACATCACCGATCCGGGGATCGGTCTCGGCGAGGCCCTCGATCACCTTCACAACGTGCCCACCCAGTGACTGCGCCTGGTCGATCAGACCCTCCTCCTCGATGACGTCGATGACCGCCAGGGCGGCTGCACAGGAGATCGGTGAGGCTCCGTAGGTTCCGCCGAGGCCTCCTGGGCCGGGAGCATCCATGATCTCGGCTTTCCCGGTCAGCGCCGAAATCGGGAATCCACCTCCCAGGGACTTTGCCATCGTCACCAGGTCGGGCTCGACTCCGGCGTGCTCAACGGCGAACCAGCGCCCGGTCCGTCCGAACCCGGTCTGAATCTCGTCGGCCACCATGACAATGCCGTGCCTATCGCAGAGTTCGCGCAATTCCCGAATGAAGTCGAACGGCGCCGGTATGTAGCCGCCCTCACCGAGCACCGGCTCGATGACGATGGCAGCGACGCGCTCGGGCTCCATGTCGTCTTTGAAGATGCGGTCGATGCCAGCCATGGCGTCGGCGGTGCTGACCCCGCGGTAGGGATATGGATAAGGGGCATGATGAATGTCGGCGGGAAACGGCCCGAAACCGGCCTTGTAGGGGTGCACCTTGCCCGTCAGAGCCAGCGCCAGGAGGGTCCTCCCGTGGAAGCTGCCCGAGAAGGCGATGACACCGGGGCGCCCTGTGTGCGCCCGAGCGACCTTGACCGCGTTTTCGACGGCCTCGGCCCCCGAGTTGAAGAAGGCTGTCTTCTTTTGGGTCGGACCAGGGGCGAGGCGGTTGAGCTTTTCGGCGAGGTCGACCGCCGGTTCATAGGGAGTGACCATGAAGCAGGTATGGCTATAGCGGTCGAGTTGGCTCGCCACGGCTGCCTGCACCCGGGGGTGGAGGTGACCTGTGTTGAGCACAGCGATGCCCCCGGCGAAGTCCACGTAGCGGCGGCCTTCCACATCCCAGAGCTCGGCGTTGCGGGCCCGCTCGACGTAGATCGGGAAAGTGGTCCCGATTCCACGTGGAATCGCTTCGAGGCGCCGGCGATGAAGATCGGCGTTGGTGGTCACAGGCTCCTCCCGGGTTGCAGACGTGAGGTGGTGAACGCTATCCGAAGGAATGATTTCCTGCGTCGCGATGTCCCAGCCACCACGCCGCCGCGGCGCCCACGAAGAGGCCATAGGCGGCCAGGCCCCAGGTCGTGACGGTGCTGCCTTCGAGGAACAAAACAGGTATGGCGGCGAGCACCAAGCCGGCGATCGCCATCTTGGCCCAGGGCCATGGTCGCTTCCGCCGGGCCAGAGCCAGGCCGCTCAACGCGCCAACCGGCCCGTAGGTGAAGAGGGAACCTAACAGCGAGGTGAGATCGGCCCAGCCGTCGGTTGGATCCGCCGCCAAGCGAAAGATGACGACCCCGATCACGAAGCCGACCACCCCACCGACGACAAACCACAGGATGGCCTTCACAATCGGAGCCTAGGAGTCATGCGTGGTCCGGCGTGGGTGCACCAGGGTGGTACGTGGTACGTGGTACTTGGAAGAGCTGAGACGGAAAGTCGGAAGACGGAAGGCGATCCAACGGTGGGGACGTACCACGTACCACGTACGACGCAGAACGCACCACGTTCACTTCCTGCTGATCACATACCGCTCGTTGTTCCACCAGATTCCGCCGTGAGCCTGCATGACCCGGCGGGTGGCGTCGAGATAGACGCCGGTGCTGGTGGCCTCGGCCAGGCGGGATTCGTCGATCTGGGCGACGTAGGTGGCGGCGTTCCAGGCGGCGACGATCGACGAGGTGCCGATGTGCTCTGCCTCCTCGGACGGCATTGTGTGGAGACGGAACTGGAACACCGCTTCGTCGTCGGATAGGTCAGGAAACGACAAATCGCCCTCGCCGGATAGTTGCCGGGCCGCCTCTTCAAGGATCGCCTGGCGTTTATGCCGGAACGGGTCTTCCCCCGGCCACACCGCCCGGACGATTTCGAGGCCGGGATCGTCACCGCGGGCATGAACTCCGACCAGCCTGCCGCCGGGTGTCAGCGCGCGCGCCAACGGAACGAGAACGTTCCGGACCTTTACCTCTATCGGAGTGCGGGCCCGGTATGCCTGCGAAGCGACCATCAGGTCGTACTCGCGTCTGCCCTCATCCCCGGTTTGGGGGATCAAGGGTTCGAGAAGGAATTTGCGATCGGCCCGGTAGATGACCAGAACCGCCGGATTCACATACAACGGATTACCGGTGACGGGACTGGTCCGAACCCGCCAATCGTTCGCTAGTTGACGGTAGAGATCCTCGATCTGTTCGGTGAAGTCGTTCGTCGTGGCCCCGTCGAGAGGGACCTCGCGCCAAACGGTCCCTTCCGGTGCGGGCAAAGACGGGGCGTGTCGAAAGTGATGGTTGGTTACAACGAACACCATCTCCGGGTGCTCGAGGAAGCGATCGGGTAGCCGAGCGAGGGCCTGGCGAACATCTTCGATGGAGATCTCCTTGGCCACCACCAGCCAGGGGATAAACGGATAGGCCTGATGCATGTGTCGCATCAACTGGGTGAGAAGCGAGCCATCACCCATCCCGGCATCGAAGACTCTCATGCCGGGATACCTCACAGCCAGCTTCGGCAGTTCCAGGCCGATCTGGTCGGCCACGACCGACTTCTCGTCGGTCGCGGTCACGAACATCGAGTACGCGGCGCGGGTATCGAAGAACCGGGCGGGTCCAGTCATGCTGTCCTCAGTATCACCGGGCCTCCGATCCTAGGAGCCTCAGTTAAGGGGGACGATCGTGAATCCGTCGGCGTCAACCGTGACCATCGCAGCCGAAGTAGCTACCGAGGCCAGGGCAGACACGATCTCATCGGCTCGACTCTGATCGACAACGCCGATTCCGTCGCCTCGTTTCAGGAATCTCATCCCATGGATCATCATCGGAAGCGGGCCCGGATCGGTGGCGACCAGGGTGATGGTGCCGAGCCTACGTGGGCCGGCGACGGGTTCGACGGGCGCCGCGGCACCCTGCGCAGTCTTGGTCCGCAGTTCCGCCAGGTGCCACACCATCAGGCCGCTGACCACCACCAGGGGGACCGCCACCGTCAGGCCTTCGCTCAGCTCTGAGCCATCTCCATCGAGAGCTGCCCGAAGCAGGACGTAGAGGACAACGATGAGTGACCCGGCCCCAACCAGGAAGTAACCGACCCTCAGAATAAGGATCGTCGCCCGGCGGGGTGCTGAGATCACTTCGACCGGATCGTCGGACAATTGCAGCGCTTTGATCCAGTACCGCCAGACCGTCAGTGCCGAGAGGATCAAAACGACCAGAGCGCCGAGAGCGAGGCGACTGTCGTTGTCGATGATTGACCGGCCACTGAACAGGTTGTCACCAAGAATCGAAGCCAGAGTGACCACTGCTCCGGAACCTGCGATCAGGCCGATCGCCGACAGCGCATACTCAACGATGCGAATCGACTGGTTCCGTTCACGTCCCAGGACCGGCCGGTGGTGCCAGTAGATCAGGCCGGCCACGATCGTGGTGGCGGCACTAGCCGAAATCGAGGACGACCCGTCGCCACTCACGCCGAGAATCCCTTGCAGGATCCGATTGAGAAGGACGGCCAGAGCGGTGAATGCCGAGAACCAGGCGGTGATCGAAACCAGAAGGGCATAGCCGTTCCGCCAGGTACCGGGGCGGTCGGCAAGTCCCCGTAACCAGAACCACCAGAAGAACGGAACGCCGACCACTAGCAGGACAAGAGACGTCCTAAGGACTTCGGAGAGACCGTCGCCGCCGGCGATGACCTGACCCGAACTGACTATTGCGTCAAAGCTCGCAAAAAGGATCCCGAATGTGCCCGCAGACGAAAGGCCCAACCCCAGAAGCGCTCCTGCCACCTGGCGAAGCTCGTCGAGTTCCTCCGGTGGCCGCCGGAACAGCTCATGGAGGAACCAGGCTCCACCGAAGGCTGCAATGTCGGCCAATGCCGAAGGCTCGAACCCCGTCACACCGACGGCCCACATCAGCACGCGGATAGTTCCGACCGCCACCACCGTCATCGACACGGCGTTGACACCGGCCAGATAAAGCTCGCGGGCTGGTCTCGCCAGATCGGTAGTCGTCCGTTCCATCGCAATCCAGAGCGCCACTGCCACCACTCCGGCCACGATCAACGTGCTGAGGGAAAGCGCCAGGTCGTCGGCACCGGCAATGAGCACCCCATCGCCCGGCATCACAATTTCGAGAAGCGACGAGATCGAGTTGGCTGTGATCAGCGTTGCAACACCCAGGATGAGATAGGTGACGATCTCGGCCGGAGAAGTTCCTTGCGACGTCGTGCGCCGGCGGGCGAGAAGCAGGAACGGAAGAGCGACAACGCCACCAATCAGGACCAAAAGCAACAGAACCAGGCTCATCTCACACCCTCGCAGTAGAACTGCCATGGAAGCTCAGCAACGGCCAGCCGCCCGTCCTCCTGGGCCAGTACGAACTGGAACGTGTCGTCATACGAATACGGGTTGATGGGGTCGTCGATGACCACCCGCGACACCCTCACTTCGACGATCGTCTCGGATCCCGCCGCTTCGACCTCAGAGATCACAGCCCGATCGACATCGTCACGGAACTGCGCCAACTCGGACGCCTCGCAGTCCTCCTGCAGCCGAGCCGAGAGAAGGGCTCGCACACCCTCCCAATCGTCAGCCTCGACTCTCTGGAGGAATGCCTGGACGGTCCCTTCGGGAGTATTCGGGTCGAGTTGGGGGCTTGGACGCATCGAGGTGACGATGGCGGCGACTGCCACCGCCAAAGCAAGCACCACTCCGACCACCAAACCAAGGCTGCGGCCCCTGCCCGCGCTCCTTTCGAGGGGCACGGTGCCTTGGGGCGTTTCGTTGCTCATAGGGATAAGGCTGATATCGCCGAGTCAAACCTGCAATCCGTGACCACCCCCACCAGCCGACCGCGATCTATCAGGGTGTCAGGGTCCGATCCCTTCAAGCCCGAAGGCGAGGATCTCGCGCACCAGTTCATCTCGGGACAATCGGCCATTGGGGGAGTACCACCTTTCGAGGGCGTTGAGAATGGAGAGGAGGATGATGGCGGCGAGGGAGGGATCGAAGTCCGGCCGCAGGGAACCGTCTTCGGCGCCGGCCTGCAATACCGCCCGGAAAGCCTGTTCATAGCGGTTGCGGGCCGCCAGAACCTTGGTCCGGTGGCTCTGATCGAGGGCGTGGGCCTCATATAGGAAAGTCCGCACTTCGTCGGGATGATCGAGCACGACGTCGACATGTCCGGCGACCAATGCTCGCAGGCGGGTGAGTCCAACGCCGGGCGCGCCCATGGCTCTGTCAGCCGACTCCTGAAACCGAACCGCTCCCCGCTCAACCACCTCGACAAGCAGATCGGCCTTGGAATCGATGTGGCTGTACAGGGAAGAGCCGATCAAGCCCAGTTCCCGTGCCAGGTCCCGCATCGAGGTCCCGTGATACCCCCGGGTCGAGAAGAGCCTCCCGGCCGCAGCAACGACGTCTTCCCGGCTCCGAACCCCGTTCCCAGCCCCGTTTTGGCGCGGAGTTCTGCTCCCCCGGGGTCGTTTCTCCGCGCCAAAACCAGGTTTGGAGGCCTTGTCGGGCGCGGGTGGGGCGGCGGTCATACGTCGTAGTCCACGATCAGACGTTCTGAAGTGGGATGGGATTGGCAGGTGAGGACGAAACCCTGAGCCAACTCGTAGTCGACCAGGGCCCAGTTCTTCTCCATCCGCACTTCGCCCTCGATGATCCGGGCCTTGCACGAGGCACACATGCCCCCTTTGCAGGAAAACGGCAGCTCTGCCCGAACCCGCAGAGCAGCATCGAGGACCGAGGTCTCGGGGAGCATCCGGGTCGTGGTCGATCGGCCGTCGAGTATCACCGACAACTCGACGGTGCCCGGCTGCTCGGATGGCTCGGGCGGGAGGCTGGACAGATCGAGGGGGCCGGCGAAGAACAGCTCGTCGTGGATCAGGTTCGGCAACAATCCCCGGTCTTCCAGCACGGTGCGGGCCGCGGCAACCATCTCAAAAGGCCCGCACAGGAACCACTCGCTCGGAGCCGAAGGCGACACAACGCGGTCCAACAGTTCGTTTAGCTTGGACTCGTCGATCCGCCCGGTGAACAAAGGCATCACGCCCTGCTCCCGAGAAAGGATGTGGACGAGGTGGAGTCGATCGGGGTAGCGATCCTTGAGTCCCTCGAGCTCGTCGAGGAACATCACCTGGTCGGCCGAGCGATTGCCGAAGATGACAGTCCAGCGACACCCCGGCTCGGATTCGAGCGTCGTCGAGACGAGGGACAGGACGGGGGTGATGCCGCTGCCGGCCGTGACCGCCCCGTAGTGGCGGGGCTCGGGATCCACCACGAACTCACCCACTGGCGGCATTACCTCAAGTTCGACCCCTGCTCGGAGATGGGAGGTGGCCCAGGTTGAAAAGGCGCCGCCGGGAAGACGTTTGACGCCGATGCGGAGCTTGCCGTCATTGGCGTTCGAGCAGAGCGAATAACTTCGCCGGACGTCGGCGCCGTCGATGTCGGCTCGTACCGTTACGTGCTGTCCGGCTCGATAGGCGAAGTCGCCCGCAAGTTCCGGGGGCACGTCGAAGGTGACCGCAACGGCTTCGTCCGTCAACGGTGCCACCTCCGTGACCCTCAGCCGATGGAACGACGGGCCGCTCAATTGAGCTCTTTGAACAGATCGAACGGCTCCCGGCAGGACGAGCAGACCATCAGGGCCTTGCACGCAGTTGAACCGAATTCGCTGACCAGCCTCGGATCTCCCGCCGCGCACCGTGGACACAGAACCTGGTCGGGGCGACTTGGTGGGGCGATGCCGATCTCCGCCAGGTGACGGCGCCCGAGTGGGCTGATCATGTCTGTGGTCCACGGGGGCGAGTACACGGTTTTGATGTCGCACTCATAGCCGTGCTCAGCCAGGACGGCCATGATGTCGGCGCGGATCGTGTCCATGGCCGGGCAGCCCGAGTACGTCGGGGTGATCGTCACGGTGACCCGGTTGCCCTCGGTCTCCACCGATCGGACGATTCCCAGGTCCCAGATAGACATCGCAGGGATCTCGGGATCTTTGACGCGGCTCACCAGAAAGAGCGGAGAGACCAACGAACTGACGTCGGCCATCACCACCCCGCTCCCGGATAGGACCGCGCCATCGACTGCATCTCGGCCAGCATGTGGCCGAGATGCTCCGTGTGGATGCCCTGGCGTCCACCCCGTTGCTGATGAGCCTGGGAGGACCGTTCTAACGCGGCTTCGGCTAGCACCGGATCGACCAGGCGATCCCAACCCGCCCGCAGGACCGGGTGGTCATCGAACATCTCATCAACGAATCGCCAGATGTCGCCGATTGCGGTCTCCATCCGCCGACGGCTCTCTTCGGTGCCGTCGCCGAGACGGACCACCCACGAACACGAGAAACGGAAGTGATAGCGAGCCTCCATGATCGCCTTGGCGGCTATTCCGGCCAGGATGGAGTCGGAGTGGGTCGACAAGAGTTCCCACAAGCAGAGTTGGTAGGCATCGAAAAGGAACTGGCGGGTCATCGTGTGGGCGAAGTCACCGTTGGGAAGCTCGCACAACAGAAGGTTGGTGAACTCGCGCTCTGATCGCAGCATCGCCAGGTCGTCTTCCGAGCGACCCCGTCCTTCCATTTCGCCAGCGTGCGCCAGCAGGGCCCGGGCGACGCCGAGGTGGTCGAGGGCGATGTTGGTGAGAGCGATGTCAGTTTCGAGGTCGGGAGCCGATGCCACCCACCCCGACAGGCGCTGGGCCATTACGAGGTTGTCATCCCCGTGATGAAGCACCTCCGCAAAGGCAGTTCGAGTTGTCATGACGCGACCCGGGCGCGCCGTCGAGACGGTGCAGCGGCGGTGGAGTTCTCGCACCCCCCTCGATCTCGCTGACGCTCGATCGGTCCCCCCTCAAGAGGGGGGACAAGTGTTTGAACGTACCACGTACCACGCTCGGTGTCACATGTGCCCCACTTCGTCGGGGATTTCGTAGTGGGTGGCGTGGCGGTAGGGCTTGTCAATCGAACCGAAGAAGGCCTCGGCATCATCGGGGTCGGAGGCAACTATCTCAGACGATGGAACGACCCAGATGCTCACGCCTTCCACCCGGCGTGTGTAGACGTCGCGGGCCGACATCAGGGCGGTATCGGCATCGGGTGCGTGCAGGCTCCCCACGTGGACATGGGACAGACCCCGGCGCTGGCGGATGAAGACCTCCCACATCGGCCATTGCGAGGTCGCCTCATCGCGCCCGACCGTCACTTCTGCTTCGCCGGCCACCTTGGGAACCGAGTACGTCATGATGCAGCCCGCAACCGCTTGGCGGCATACGCGACAGCGGCTTCTCTTACCCAGGCACCGTCTTCCCAGGTTTGGCGCTTGTGCTCGATCCGTTCCCGGTTCATAGGGCCGTTGCCTTTGACCACGGCCCAGAACTCGTCCCAGTCGATCGGGCCAAAGTCGTAGTGGCCCCGTTGTTCGTTCCACACCAGATCGGGATCGGGGATCTTGACACCGAGGAAATGAGCCTGAGGAACAGTCATGTCAACGAACTGTTGGCGGAGATCGTCGTTGCTGACTCGCTTGATCTTCCACTCGATCGACTGCTCGGTGTGGGTCGATTCGGAATCGTGGGGGCCGAACATCATCAGTGACGGCCACCACCACCGGTCAAGGGCATCCTGAGCCATTGCCTTTTGCTGGTCGGTTCCCCGGCATAGCGTCAGCATGATCTCGTAGCCCTGCCGTTGGTGGAAAGACTCCTCCAGGCAGATCTTCACCATCGCCCGGGCATAGGGTCCATAGGAGCAGCGCTTGAGCATCACCTGATTGGTGATAGCGGCGCCATCGACCAGCCATCCGATCGTGCCAATGTCCGCCCACGAGAGAGTCGGATAGTTGAAAATCGACGAGTACTTCTGACGGCCGCTATGGAGCATCGCCAGCATCTCGTCCCTGGTCACGCCAAGGGTCTCGGCCGCCGAATAGAGATAGAGACCGTGGCCGGCCTCGTCCTGCACCTTGGCGATGAGGATCGCCTTGCGGCGCAATGAGGGCGCCCGCGATATCCAATTGCCCTCCGGTTGCATGCCGATGATCTCGGAATGGGCGTGCTGGGCGATTTGGCGGATCAGAGTCTGGCGGTACCCCTCCGGCATCCAATCGGTCGGTTCGATCTTGTCTTCCGCCTCGAGCAGGGCCTCGAATCGGCCTGGCCCGAGTCGGTCTGGCCCCAGCTCGTCTGTTGACATCGCTCTAGGTTAACGAACGATCGTTCGTTCGTCAACCGTCAGGCGGCAGTCGGGGTTCAATCAGTTGTGCCTGGTTGATTCGCCCGAGCGCCCCGTCCCGATCGAATAGCCATGTGTCGGTGACACCGATTCCGGTGGGGTGTTGAAAGGCCGCGGAATGCATTCCCACGTAGTCGCCGGCTAGCGGGCGATGGCAGTACACGGTGATGTCGGGGTTTACAAAAAGCCATCGGCCGGGATCGATGGCTCGAGCGTTGCCGTTGGCCATGTCGCTCAGCGTGGCCAAGCGGACAAACGGCGTCGGCTCCTCACCGGCCACCAGCGGATATCTGAGACGGAACCAAGACAAACCGGGTCGGTTGGCGATGAAGCTGTCGTCGACGCTGCGAATCTCAACGGCGTCGTAGTGGAACCTCGATACCGAATGGTCTCCATATCCACCCCAGTCGAGAACGTCGATGGTCTCAGGGGCCGCCGACTCCATCCACGAGCTGTCGGCCTCGGGAAGGTCTATCTCGGTCGTGCGGATTCTGAGCGCGGTGGCCCGGCCGAGTTCGACGTCACCGTCGAGAAGAAAGGCGTCGACCACCTGAATCCTGCGACCGTCGCGGCGAACCTCGGTCGCGACCGAGAGGGGACGCAATGGGATGGGCCGGAACAGGTCGACGGTGAAACGCACCACCTGCATCGGAGCCGCGGTCGCCACCGACTCGACGGCACGGCCCAACAATCCCGCCGGCGGGCCTCCGTGCTGCGTGTCGTCGGTCCAGCCACCCCGTGTCAATTCGGTGGGAACGAATCGATCACCGTCGGCGACAAACAGCCCATCGGTCATGGGCAGACCAACCGAGGGCGGCTTATGCGTGGTCCGAAACTACGGTGGAAGAATGCGCCGCTGGGTCGCTGCCTTGATGTTGACTGCCTGCTCGGGAGGCGTAGCCGCCACCACCTCGATCGAGGTTTCAACACTGACGTCGGTTTCATCGACCTCGACCATAACCACGCTCGCCCCTACTACCTCGGCTGCTGCGCCGGCCACCACGACGACCACCGGCCTCCCCGCGGTAACAGAGGTTGTCGAGTTTCCGGTGCCCTCCGGCAGCCACCCCCACGACGTGGCCCCGGCCCCCGATGGAACGGTCTGGTACAGCGGTCAGCGGAACGGGACACTGGGGCGTCTCGATCCGGCGAGCGGGGAAGTTACTGAGATTTCGCTGGGCCCGGGCTCGGCTCCGCACGGCGTCATCGTCGGACCCGACGGGATGCCGTGGTTGACCGACAGCGGGCTCAACGCCCTGGTCCGGGTCGACCCGGATAGCGCTGAGGTGACATTGTTCGAACTGCCCGACGCCAACGTCAACCTCAATACCGCGGTCTTCGACCACGACGGAATCCTCTGGTTCACCGGCCAGTCAGGTGCCTACGGATCGCTCGACCCGGCCACAGCAGAACTCGTGGTCTACGGGGCGCCCGGCGGCCGCGGACCCTACGGCATCACCGTCACCCCCGGCAATGAAGTGTTCTACGCCTCGCTGGCGGGCAATCACATCGCCCGGATCAATTCTCAAGACGGGACGGCAACAATTCTGGTGCCTCCCACTGCTCAACAAGGTTCGAGGAGGGTGTGGTCGGATTCGGAAGGAATCGTGTGGGTCAGCGAGTGGGAAGCCGGACAGGTCGGCGCCTATGAGCCAGCTACCGGAACCTGGCAGGAGTGGGCTCTTCCCGGTGAGAGCCCGAGCGCTTACGCCGTCTACGTGGATGAGACCGACCGGGTGTGGTTGACCGACTTCACGGGCAACGGCGCGTTGGTTCGCTTCGATCCCGACACCGAGTCCTTTGAATCATTCCCCTTGCCGACGCCGGGTGGAAACGTTCGTCAACTGCTCGGTCGTCCCGGGGAGGTTTGGGGCGCCGAGTCGGCCGCCGATGCGCTCGTCGTTGTTCGATTCGCAGGTTGATCAGCTGCCAAGTGCCGCCATGAATACCGCTGCCTGCCTTGGATCGGCGAGGCGAACAAAGTTGAGGCCGCTCCACTTCGGATCGTTCGTCGCCGAGAGGTACCGCTGATGGAGGGTGTCGACGCCAGCCGATGCCCAGCGAATGATGTTCTCTTCGGGATCTCTCGAAAGGAGATTCTTGAACGACTCCCGGTCGCCGTTCCACAGCCTGCGTCGTGTTGCGGCCCTGCCGAGGCTTCTCCGAATCACGCGACTCATGATGACCGAGCGCGGGTAGTCAAGAAATATCACGGCGTCGGCCGCCGCCCACACCAGGTCGCGCACTTCGGAGTAGTTGCCGTCGATCACCCAGGCCGGTCGCCCGACCTCCTCGATGATCCTGGTTCGGAATTCCCCTTCAGGAAGCCGCTTCCATCCAGCCTGGTGATAGATCCCGTCAAGTTCGACGTGGGGGATCGAAAGACACTGGCTGATGCTCCGGGCGAGAGTGGTCTTTCCCACGCCCGTCGTACCGACGACAGCGAATCTCACGAACCCGCTTCGATCCCCCACCAGAAGGCGGTGGCAATCGGATTGAAAATGTCCGGGCGCTCCATCTGCACGAGGTGGCCGAGTCCGTCGATTTGAATCAATCGAGAAGTCGAGATGCGACCGGAAAGCTCGATCCCGTTCTCGATCGGGAGGATGCGGTCCTGACGACCGTGGACTATCAGCGTTGGAACCTCCAGAGCCTCGACCTCGATTCCCTGCGCCAGGTAGGCGGTGCCAGCCTCGTACTGGGCGGCCCACGCCTCAGGCGGGGTCGGGAACTCGAGCCGCTCGTGCAGCCAGCGCTCGTATTCGTCCGGGTGTTGGTCGGCCCAACCGAGCGAGAAGGACAGATGCATCGTTGCCCGCGCATATTCGAACGGACTCTTGCCCGCTTCTCGCATCCAGGCTTGCCTGGTGGCTTCCGGCAACGGGGTGTGACCATCTCCGCCGCTGGTCGTGCCAATCAGAAGGAGCGAGCGAACGAGTTCTGGATGCTCGATCGCCAGGATCATGGCCAGGTAACCGCCCAGGGAATGGCCCACGACATGGAAAGGACCGTGGTCACCAACAGTTGTGGCGATGTCATCGGCCATGCCCGCGATCGTGTACGGGCCCTCCGGCTTCGGTGACCTGCCGGCTCCCCGCGGGTCGACCTTCCACAGTTGCCAGCCGTCGGTCAGCGGAGCCTGCTCCCGCCAACACCATGAGGCGTAGCCGAGACCCGGAATCAGCAGGACGGGAGGGCCCAGCCCGACCGTCTCAACATGGAGTGCCACCTTCGGCCTGAAGGTAATACCGGTCCTCAGATCGTTCTTGTGACGCTTGACCTACCGCCGGGGTGGTCAAGCGTCACAAGAACGGTCATGGGAGCTCGAAGCCGACCACGGCTCCGCCGCCCTGGGCGTCTTCGACGAACACCCGGCCGTCGTGTATGTCGGCCATGTGCTTGACGATGGATAGACCCAGGCCCGATCCTGGAGTCGCCTTGGCCTCGGTCGACCGGTAGAACCTTTCGAACACCAATTGCTTGTCGCCTTCTGAGATTCCAGGTCCGTGGTCGGCCACCGTCAACCTCCTCCCGCTCACGGTGACAAGCAGCGGAGTATCCGGTGGGCTCCACTTGACGGCGTTGTCGATCAAATTGCGAATCGCCCTCGCGACCAGGTCGGGATAGCCCGACTGACGGCCCGACTCCGGACCCCCGTCGGACACCAGGTCGACGTCGATCTGGCGGCCGGTCCTGCGGCGCTCCCTTCCGACGACCTCAGCGGTGATCTCCTCCAATCGAAAGTCCTCAACATCACGGGCCCCGCCCTTGGGGTCGGTCGCCAAATCGACCAACTCTTCGGCCAACGAAGAAAGGCCCCTGAGTTCGAAGGCGATGTCATCGAGCACCCGCGCCCGCTCCTCGGGAGCGAA
The DNA here is from genome assembly GCA_035525055.1 of Acidimicrobiia bacterium. GTDB lineage: Bacteria > Actinomycetota > Acidimicrobiia > Spongiisociales > ZC4RG35 > DATEEG01. The sequence continues at coordinate 33,184 of DATLEZ010000060.1, forward strand.
AGAATCGTCATGGCGCGACAAGGTCTCGACGTTCGTGAGCAGGCTGGTGAGGGGCGTTCGGAACTCGTGACTGGCGTCAGTGACGAGTTGATGTTGGCGGCTCCGTGAGTCCTCGAGTGCGTCCAGCATCCGATTGAAGCTCCCGGCCAATCGTCCGATCTCATCCCGACCCGGCTCGGGTATCCGCGTGCTCAGTTCGTGGGTCGAAGCAATCGTCTCCGCTGCATTCGTCAAATCATCGATGGGGCGCAGGGCCCGATTGGCAATCAACCATCCGATCCAGGCCGCCACCAGCACCCCGATAAGTCCAACCCCGAGAAGCACGAGCCTCAGGCCGGTCAACGTTCCTTCTGCCTCGGTCAGGGACATTGCGATCTGAACGGCGCCACCTCCGACCATGGGGGCGGTGACCATCCGGAATCGTTCGTCGGCCAAATTCACTGTGCGCAGCGTCCGCATGCCGCCCTGCGCCACCGACAGGTCGCCCGCCTCCACAGGCAGCGGCACGACTCCGACCATCGACACCATTACCTGACCGGACGGGTCGATCACCTGGAGGATGCTGTCAACCTCGACAAGACGAGCAAGCGAGATTGGGATGTCCGGAGGCAATGCAGCGGTGAACATGACCCCGGCTGCTGCTGCCTGCTCGACCAAGCTGGCCCGAATTGCCAGCCGTTCATCAATGTCGCCGCGGAGAATGCTGCCGGTGGCGAAATACGCGACGAGAGTCGAGACCGCCACCGCCAGTGCAACCGCACCGGCCGCTAGCAACGCGATGCGACCCCTCAGGCTCACGGTGCCTTCATTACGTAGCCGACCCCCCACACGGTGTGGATCAGGCGGAGATGGTCACCGGCCTCCGGCGGTTCGGAGAGTGTCCCCCGTCGCGGTGGACCGGAGGTGCTGTGGACTGCGAGGTGGTGGCGTCAGGCGGCGCCCCGCACGGGCTCGCGGACCAGGGCCATCGCGACCCGGGTGAACCACACGATGAGGCCGAGTCCGAAGACGGCTCCCAGAGGCTCGAGAGGCGGGATGACGGTGGCCAAGCCGGCAACACCCATGGCAAGGCCGAGGTAGTTCAGCCAGCGGGGGAACACTCGGGCGGCGAGAGCGGCGACGCTGACCAAGAGCACCCAAACCGCACCCAGCACTTCGTTGCCTCCGCCGAGTCCGTTCCGGACGGCTTCGAGCGTGATCCACACAGTGGTTGCCTGCTCAGGGTCGGTGGCGTGAAGGTCCACGATCGTTCCGAAGGTGATGTTCGTGATCATGCCCGCTGCGATGATCACACCCGACCAGATGAGTCCGAACACCGCCGCCACACGCGAGAGCGGACTGTTTCCGAGGCGATCACGCAGCGCCAAAGTGAAAGGCACCAAAACGATGCCGAACCCGATGAGGATGATGGTGTTCCAGACGTACAGCGGAACGTGATTGTCCATGAGGAACGCGATGGCGTCCGCGGGGTCAGTTGCTGTGGCGTAGTCGAAGAACATTGTTGCGAACATCGCCAGTCCGATGACGAACGTCGCGGCGGCTGCGAACCCGCCGATTCCACCCAGCTTCTGCATTGACTTCATGGCCGTGCCTTTCGGTATCCGTTCCCCCGTCTTGGGGGTTGGACACAACCTGGCGGACGCCACGGCCCGGGACATCAGGCGAAAGGTCCGGAATGGATCGGTCATTCCGCCGAGGTCGGGTTCGTACTTTCGGCCGATACGCCGCCATGCCCCCCTGGATACGCTGGCGCAGTGCTGACCAACCTCCTGCGATCGCTTTGGTCCGAACCCAGAGAGCCAAATCCTCCCCGACGTGTCTGGAGGGATTGGCAGTTGGTCGGTGTCCTCGTGCTCCTGGCGATTCTCGAAGGCTTGCTCCGCGAGGACCTCGTGTGGCGACCCGTGGCGATAGCCGTCCAGGTCCCGCTGCTGATCATGCTCCTTTGGCGGCGGACTCATCCACTGATCTCGGTTGCGGCGGCGTTCGGTGGTCTCGGCCTCCTCGAGATCGCCACCACCCTCGCCGGGCGAGACTCGGCGGGTCTGTACACGATGGTCGGTCTCTTGTTCCTCCCGTATGCCCTGTTCCGCTGGGGGTCGGGTCGGGATGCGGCGATTGGCCTCGTGGTCATGTCAATCCCCCATGCCATGAACATGGTCTTCAACCCTTCTGACCCGGCGAGCACCGCCGCCGGCTTCGCCTTCCTCCTCTTCCCCGCTGCCCTGGGTGCCTCCGTGAGATTCCGGGCCCGGGCGAGACGCCGCGACTTCGACGAGGCCAAGCTCCTCGAACGGGAACAACTCGCACGAGAGCTCCACGACGCCGTCGCCCATCACGTGTCGGCCATCGTGATTCACGCCCAAGCAGGTCGACTGCTCGCCGCCTCCGACCCGGACGCTGCCCAGCGGGCGCTCGCCACGATCGAGTCCGAGGCGAGTCGCACCCTGGGCGAGATGCGCTCAATCGTGGGGGTCCTGCGGAGAGGAGAGGCTGAGCACGCGCCGCAGCGAAGGCTGGTCGATCTCGAGATGCTCGCTCACTCCGAGGAGAGCTCGCCTGCGGTGGAAGTGGAGTTCGAGGGCGACCTCGACGACGTCCGGCCCGCGATCCAAGCCGCGATCTTTCGCATCGCCCAAGAGTCGATCACGAACGCCCGGCGCCACGCGCGACACGCCACGGAGGTCACCGTTCGGGTGGTGGCTGATGCGGACACCGTCGCCCTCACCGTCACCGACGACGGGGACGCGTCGTACTTCGATGCCGACTCGGATTCGGGCTACGGGATCGTCGGCATGACCGAGCGAGCCACACTCCACGGTGGCACCCTCGAAGCGGGGCCAGGCAACCATCGCGGGTGGACGGTTCGTGCAGTGCTACCGAAAGCCGGGAGGGCCTCATGACGATCCGAGTCCTCGTGGCTGACGACCAGGAACTGATTCGCACCGGGCTGAGGATGATCCTCAACGCTCAGGCCGACATCGAAGTCGTCGGAGAAGCCGCCGACGGCCAGGAGGCGGTGGCACTCGCCCGGGCGCTGCGACCCGATGTGTGCCTCTTCGACATTCGGATGCCGAAGATGGATGGAATCCAGGCGACCGAAGCGCTGGCGGGTCCCGAGGTCGACGATCCCATCCCCATCGTCATCATCACCACCTTCGACCTCGACGAGTACGTCTACGGGGCGCTGAGAGCGGGAGCACGGGGGTTCCTACTCAAGGACGCCGGCCCCGATCTGCTGGTGCAGGCCATCCATGCCGCCGCCGAAGGCGATGCTCTGGTGGCACCGAGCGTCACCGCCCGACTCCTCTCGACGTTTGCAGCGAGCGAACGCACGCAGCCCCCGGTCCAGCCCATCGTTCCTCTCAGCGCGCGAGAAGAAGAGGTGCTTGTTGAGGTGGCTCGTGGTCAAACCAACGCCGAGATCTCCGAAGAACTGTTCATAAGCCTCAGCACAGTGAAGACCCACATAGCCAGCCTGATGACGAAACTCTCCGCTCGGAACCGTGTCGAAGTCGCGATGTGGGCGTACGACACGGGACGAGTCGCCTGAACGTACTCGCCACCCCCGGCGTACTGCCTGGTCATGGCTCGGGATGGCTTCGACGTGGATCGCCCTGCCTCTCGGCGCACTATTGATCTGACGACGTGCAGTTTGTTTGGAGCACGGGCTCAGATGGTCGAGGTCCTATTCGTGGTCGAGGTCCTCTTCGTGGTCGAGGTCGGCTTCGACCCCTGCCTTCCTGACCGCCGCGGGTACCTACGGCGGTCCCATCCGCAGTGTGTGAGAGACTCCCGCATTACGGAACCAATGCGATCCACGGGCGACCACGCAGCCTCGCGATGACTACCGGAGCCGCAGCCACCACGACCGGAGACAGCAACTGCCACTGCATCAGGTGGAACGATACGTCGCCCTCGGAGCGCGGGCGCCGGACGCCGCATTCGCCTCTCTTCGGCGCGTCGGCACGCGACGCGTCGCAGTTGCACCAGCAGAGACCATCGGGACCTAGCTCGCCGTCGGGAGTTTGTTCCTACGGCCCACGGCCCACGTAGCCCACGCCCACGTCCATACCCACGCCAACGTGGGACCGTGGCCGATGCTTAGGTAGCGGGCATGACATGAGTCTCGAGGAAGTCGGTTTCCGCCGATCTGGAACGCTGCTTGGAACTCGAATCTGCTGCTTGAACACAAGCGGGCTTGACGTCCCAACGGCGGTTGCTTCCGTGCCTTGTGTTCAGCAGAGTCAGGGCAGCTGCTTGCCACAACCAACAGCTTCGCTTGGAGGGCTCACGTCACCCAGCATGGACTAAGTCCCCTTTTTGCCACCCCGTACGGCTCCCGATCCGAGTCAGGCTGCTGCCACTTCCCCTTGACACGACTCCCTCGACCTGTCCCGGGCAATGCCGCTGGCAGGCGTCTAGGTCGCCATCGCAGCACAAGGCCAGGACGCTGGCTGCGAGCGAAGGCCACAGCAGTACTGGCAGTGGGATGTCCATAACTCTTTGGCGTTCCGAGCACCGCCGCCATGTGGATCAGCCACAGTCTGAGCCTCGACACCGCACTTGTATGGTCATCCCTACATGCAAGAAGGGCCGACCGGTTCGCTTCTCGAGACCAAGCTGAACGTCCCACGACGACCACGTGGCCTCGTCGACCGGTCGCGCCTCATCGACCGCATCGACCTCGGAACGGAGGCAAAGCTCATCCTGATTTCCGCGCCAGCGGGGTCTGGCAAAACGACCCTCCTCTCGGCGTGGGCGGCGGGACGGCGGGACGAGGCGGACCTCGCCTGGTATTCGGTTGATCCGGCCGACAACGAACCTGTGACCTTCTGGACGCATGTGATGGCGGCATTGGGCGACGCCGTACCCGGGGTCGGTCAGTCGTCGCTGGCGCTCCTCCACGACGCGCAGGTGTCCGACGAGGGCGTGATCACCGCCCTCGTCAACGAACTCAGCGATGCGGGCTCGGAGGTGTGGTTGGTTCTCGACGACCTCCATGTCATCGATACACCCGCGATCCGATCCGGTCTCGCATTCCTCCTCGAACACCTCTCTTCCAACGTCCATCTCGTCATCGCCACTCGAGCGGATCCCGCTCTCCCGCTCGCACGCCTTCGTGCTCGTGGTGAGCTGATCGAGATCAGGGTGGCGGATCTCCGCTTCACCTTCGAGGAGGCTCTCGCGTATTTCAACGAGCAGATGTCGCTGTCGCTGACCGCCAACGACGTGGGCATGCTCGAGGAGAAGACTGAGGGCTGGATTGCCGCGCTGCAACTCGCCGCATTGTCGATCCGTGGTCGCGACGATCCGTCGGAGTTCATCGCCGGATTCGCCGGAAGCCAGCGGTACATCGTGGACTACCTCGTTGAGGAGGTACTCGCCCGTCAGGACAGTCAGGTTCGAGCCTTCCTGATGGAGACGTCGATTCTGTCCCGTATGAGCGGTCCGCTGTGTGATGCGCTGACCACCCGTGGCGGTGGCCAGGCGATGTTGGAGTCGCTCGAACGGAGCAACTTGTTCATCGTGCCGCTCGACGAGCACCGCCGCTGGTTCCGCTACCACCACCTCTTCGGCGACGTCCTTCGGTCTCATCTCCTTGCAGAACAGTCCGACCTGGTCCCGAAGCTCCACCGCCGGGCAAGCCACTGGTATGAGACCCACGGTGACGACCGGACGGCGGCCATCCAGCATGCGCTCGATGGCGGGGACGCGGAGCGTGCGGCGGAGCTCGTGGAGCTGTCGATCCCCGCGCTCCGACGCGGTCGGAAGGAAGCGACCTTGCGGCAGTGGCTTGAGGCGCTCCCGGCGGAGCTCGTCGCTACCCGACCGATTCTGGGTTTGGGCTACGTCGGCGCCCTCCTCGCGGTTGGCAACGTCGAGGGTGTCGAACGGCTCCTCGACGACGCTGAACACGCGCTGAACCAACCGAGCCCCGATGGAGGGTCGGCGAATGTCGACGAACTGGCTCGGCTCCCCGCCGGCATCTCCCTCTACCGGGCTGCTCTCCGCCGAATGGCCGGGGACGACCCCAACACGATCATTCATGCAACCCGCGCCGTCGAGTTGTCCGTCGACGACGATCACCTCGTGCGTGGCGGTGCGACCGGTTTCCTTGCGCTCGCCCACTGGACGCGCGGAGCGCTCGACGAGGCATTCAACGACTGGGCCGCGGCGATGGCGCACCTGGAACAGGCCGGTCACATTGCCGACGCCATCGGGTGTGCGATTTCCATGGCCGACATCCGCATCGCCCAGGGCCGATTGAGCGAGGCGTTCGACATCTACCGCCGCGGCCGGGCAATGGCCTCTCCGGCTGGGGAACCGCCGCTGAGGGGCGCGGCGGACATGCATGTGGGGATGTGTGAGATTCATCGGGAACGCCATGACATCGCGGCCGCACGCAAAGACCTTGCAACGGCGCTCGAGTTGGGCGAGGAGAACGGCCTCCCGCAACACCGCTTTCGCATCCGCCTCGCCGAAGCAAGGATCCTGCAGTCGGAGGGCGACCTCGAGGGCGCGATCGAGATGTGGCGTGACGCGGAGCCGTGGTTTTTCACCGACTTCTCGCCTGACGTCCGTCCATTTGCGGTGTCGATGGCAAAGCTCAACGTGTTGACGGGGCGAGTGTCCGACGCCGTCGCCTGGTCGCAACGGAGCGGGCTCACTGTTACGGACGAGCTCAGCTACGTCCATGAGTTCGAGCATGTGACCTTCGCCCGCGTCCTCCTGGCCCAGGCGACTGACACCAGGTCAGCGATGGACATGGACGCCATCACCGATTTCATCGACCGTCTGCTCCGAGCCGCCACCGCCGGCGGGAGGGGGCGCAGCATCATCGAGATTCTCATTCTTCAGGCGCTCGCAGCCGAGGCCGCCGGCGACAGGCTCGGTGCGGTCCGTTCGCTTGAACAGGCCCTTGCGTTGGCCGAACCGGAGGGCCATGTCGCCGTGTTTCTCGACGAACGGGCGGCGCTGGATGCTCTTCTCCGCCGAGTCGATTCGCCGCGATCGACTTCCGAGCAGGCTCGAAGGATGCCGGCAGCGCTGAGACCTGAGGGGGCGGGACGACCTCGGCAGCCTCTGGTAGTTCCATTGACCGACCGCGAACTCGAGGTGCTTCGGCTCCTGGAGAGCGACGCCTCCGGTCCTGACATCGCCCGCCGGCTGTATGTATCGCTGAACACGTTGCGAACCCACACCAAGAGCATCTACAGCAAGCTCGGCGTTGACAGCCGTCGGGCTGCCGTGCGGCGCGGCGCGGAACTCGGGCTCCTGTCGCAGGCCCCAACCGGGCGCTAGCGGCAAACCGCCTCCACCCCTCGGGCGAGCTGGATCACCACCGCATCTCACCACATCGGGTGATGCGCTCTCACCACCTCTTCCCATACGTTCGCTGCCAGGACGAAGCAACCAGCGGCGTCCACGACGAATGGGAGCGGAATGGAGCAAGAACGACCCGCACACACCGCCCCCCCGGGGAGCTACGAGATCCAGTGCCGAGGTGAGATCGACGCACGGTGGACCGACTGGTTCCACGGGCTCTCGGTCCGACATCCCGGCGACGGCACCACCGTCATCACCGGGGCCTTCGAGGACCAGGCCGCGCTCCACAACGCCCTGCAGCGCCTTCGCGATCTCGGCATCCCTCTGATCTCACTGACCCAACTCGGTGACGACCAACCCCTCTCTACCACCACAGGAGACAGTCCATGACGACAGCAACTCCGTCTCGAAGTGCCCGGAACTTCGCCACCGACACCGCCCGTACAACGGCGCTCGTTGCGGGCGTCCTCTACCTGGTCACCTTCGTCAGCTCGATCCCGACAGCCTTCCTTCTCGATCCCGTCCTGACCGACGTTGGCTACATCGTCGGCGGCGGGACCGACACCCGGATCACTTGGGGAACGCTGCTCGACATCATCAACGCACTGGCCTGCATCGGAACCGCCGTGGTGTTGTATCCGCTGGTCAAGCGCCAGAGTGAACGCCTCGCCCTCGGCTTCGTGACGACGCGGGTGTTCGAGGCTGCCGTCATCGCGGTTGGTGTCGTCAGCCTCCTGGCGGTGGTGACGTTGCGCCAAGAGGGAACCCTCGGCGTCGACGACTCGACCCTCGTTGTCGCCGGCCGGGCCCTCGTGGCGGTGCGGGACTGGACGGTCGTCTTCGGACCCGGACTGATGCCCGCGCTCAATGCGCTCCTGCTGGGCACACTGATGTACCGCTCCCGGCTCGT
>DATLEZ010000061.1:0-12693 GCA_035525055.1 Acidimicrobiia bacterium
ACCACCTCGAGCGAATTGGTGGCCGTCTAAGAGGTCTAGGAAGACGTCGGCTCGGATCTGGTCCAATGTCCGGGTCTCATGTGCGGTTTTGAGCCCGCGGGCCAAGTCGGTGATCCGTCGTATCGCCGCCGCTACTCGATCGGGGGGCAGATCCAACCCGAAGAGGTGGGCGGTCCCCGTCGACTGACGGTTCCATCTCGATCCGCCGCCCGTCGACTGCTTCCCCATATCGGATTGTGGCGTCGTCGGGGTCGGCCTGGACGCAGACCCGGCGGATCAGAGTTCCGAGCTGGCCGGTAGTCAGCCGGGTAGCAGCCTCAAGGACCCGCCCCACGACTTCCCGAGCGGCTTCTTCTGACAGGTGGGCGGTCCCCTGAACGATCACCCGGGCCCGACGGAGGTCGATCTTCCCGGCGGCCAACGCTTCCCACACGACGGGGAGACGCTCCTTCAAATCCAAAGCCAACCCCAGGTCGAATTCTGCCGCCCGGCGGGTCAAACGCAACGCCGCCCCGATCTCGGCCGCCGCCGCATCATGAGCGACCTCGGGATCGGCCTCCAACTCACCCAGCAACTGGGAAATCGAAGCGACGTCGTCGAACACCTGGGCCTGGAAGAGCGACGCCAACCGCTGATAGGACTGCAACACCCGCACCCGATCAAAACCAGACAGCGTTTCATCCGTCAAAGTCGAGAGGAAAGCGGCCAGAGCCGGGGACGGTTCCATCCCCTCCAAACCCACCGGCAACACTCCACCCGTCTCGAACATACGTTCGATTATGACAGAGGGGTGGGACAGAAAACACACCCTGCATCGGGATCGATGAAGTTTTTTAGTGCGTCAGATCGGTCTCCCAGAATCGACGCAAAGAGGTACCGAGTGGACGCTCACTCGACGGTGTAAGGACCGCTCGGTGTGCCTGGGTTGGTGTCCTTCGAATCCCTAGCCCAGTTGTCGGTAGTAATACGTTGTGCCGACGAGTCCGCCCTCGGGCATCAGGGCGTAGCCGGGGATCTCGCCGACCCGGACCCAGCCGAGGCGCTCGTACAAGCGGGCGGCGTCGCCGTCGGTGACGGCATCCAGCACCAGCAGTGTCCTGCCTGAATCAAGAGCGGCGGCTTCGGCGGTCCGCAACAACTCTGCTGCCAGTCCCTGCCGGCGTGATCGCCGGTGAACCAGCATCTTCGACAGATCGGCTCGATGTGGTTGATTGTCAGGCAGGTCGAGGATCAACTGGACCGTGCCGGAGACGCCCGCATCATCCTCGGCGACCAAGAGCACGCGGTTTCCGGCGGCCACGTCTTCGGCAACGCGGCGCCAGAACGACACGGCCCGTTCGCGCGTTATCGGCATCATGAAGCCGACCGCTGCGCCACCTTCGACAACGTCGATCAACACCGTTGCAAGGTCGTCGATCTGCTCTTCATCGACGGCGGTCAGGCGCCGCACCGACCAACCGGGCATCTCAGCCTGCTGCGGCCGGCGCTGGCTGGGGCACGTAGCCCTGGTGGGCCATACGTTCTCCCATTGCGCGATAGAGGTCCGGATCGGTGGGGGTCCAGGTAGCGAGACCGTCGACATAGCGATTGAACATGCAGAACGCGGCAGCGATCAACACTGCGTCGTGGATCTCTTCGTCGGTGGCTCCCTCGGACCGGGCCTTCTCCACATCCGCAATAGTTACATTGCGGCCACTCTCGGCCACCTTTCCGGCGATCGCGAGGAGGGCCTTGAGTTTGGGTGAAACAGTCGAATTGCGGAAGTCGGTGTTGACGGCATCGACCAACTCATAGTCACCGTCGAGGTGATGAGCAGCCGATGCCCGGTGACTGTCTCGACAGAATGTGCAATCGTTGCGAGAGGACACAAAGCTGGCGATCATCTCCCGCTCACCGCTGGTCAGTGAATTCGGTCCCCGGAGCAGCACCTCGGCGAGCTCCCGCATCGGCCTGGCGGTCTCCGGTCTGAAGGCGAAGGCGCCGGTGATTCCCGGCAATTCCGGCGGCAGCTGAATGTGCGGCACGAGTGGAGGTTCCGATCTGTGGGAGGACGAGGATCTTACGCGGTCGACTCAATCGCGGCCCAATGCAGGCGAGCCCGGCAATGCCAGGGCTCGCTTGGACTTGGCGTTCCTCGGTCAGCTTCTGATGATCTGAACAACCAGCTGTCCGCCGGTGATGTGCAGGTTGAGCTCGACCTCGGCCTCACCGAACTTCAGTTCAACCTCGATTTCGCTGGAGCTCTGCTCCGACTTGTCGACGATCCAGCCGGCGGCCGGGTTGATGGATCCGATCGTCATTCCGCCGTTGGCGAAGATGACGGTCACGGTTCCGGCCCCGTCGAGGTCGTAGGTCACGCTTCCGTTGGGGATGGATGACCCGCCCGTCGTGTTGGTGGTGCTGGTCGGGCTCGTAGTAATCGTGCTGGTCGTAGCGGTCGTGTTCGTGGTGGCCGTCGTGTTGGTACTTCCGGTGGTTCCGGTCGCGCCTTCCGATTCGATCTCGATCCGGACCACGCCGTCTTCGAATTCGAAGTTGAACTTGACCCGGAGGCCACCGTTGCGGAAGTCGCCTTCGACTTCACGACCCGTGGCGACTTCGACCTCGACCGCCCAACCCGGGTTGGACTCGGTGGAGACGATGGTCAACGTGCCACCGTTGCGGCGTAAGAGCACCGATCCAGCGTTTGCCACGACAATCGTGCTCGACTGCCCATCGCCGAGAGCCAGCGTTCCGGCCCCGTTGACAACCGTTGTGGCGGTTGGGGCAGTGGTGGAGTTCGATCCGGTCGTGGAGGTCTTACTAGTGGTCGAAGACCGGTTTGTGGTCGAAGTTGCCCCGCTGGCCGACGTGGCGTCGGAGTCTTCGGTCGTGATTCGGACCTTGACCACACCGTCCTCGAGCTCGGCGTTGAACTTGACCTTGACACCGTTGCCGGTGAAATCGGCCTCGACTTCGCGCCCGGAGGCGACCTCAACTTCGGCCCGGTAACCGCTGTTAGGAGTGGCGGTGATGATCTCTAGCTTGACATCGGCCCGGCTCAAGACAACCACCCCGGCATCATCGACTGGCAGGGTCACGGTTTGACTCTCGGCGAGAGAGAGGTTGACGGTGGACCCGGCGTCCTGGGCGGCGAAGGCAATCCCGGTGATGAGCAACCCGACGGTCAGGGCTCCAGCGATGATCGCAATCTTGTTCTTCATGGCACTACTCCTTTGGTTGGTGTGGAGTAAGCATCTCTGAAATCGGCTCAAGGTCGCCTCACCGCAACGTCATCAATCTCTCAAGACTGCTCTCCGCCCTCCCAACCGCCTTAGCCGTCCCTACCCTCCGTTTTGGCGCACCAAACGCGGGCTATGGCCCGCGTTTGATGCGCGAAAACGGGAGATCCATAGGAGGACTCAGATGGCCAAACTTCGAATTACCCGGCTTGGACATGGAGGCGTTCTCTATCGCTCGCCGGGGGATGTCTGGCTATGGGTCGACCGGTGGACCGGAGCCTCCAACTATGCCGAGGAGTTCCGCGTCGCCGCCAAGGTGGATGTCGTGGCGCCGACCCACGGACACTTCGACCATGTCGGCGACGACTTGGTCGACTTGATCGAACTAGCCGAGGTCGCGGGTGCCACGGTGATTTGCAGCCACGAGATGAGCGTGTACCTGGGTGACCGGGGGGTGGCGGCAACCGGGATGAACAAAGGCGGCAAGGTCGAGGTGGCAGGGATCGGGTTGACGATGGTGAACGCTGAACACAGCGGGGGGGCGACCCTTAGTCAGGATGGCGGGCAGGCGACGCGGGAGATGGGATGCTGGGGTTGGGTGCTGGAGTTCGAGGACGGGACCTGCGTCTATCACTCCGGCGACACCGATGTGTTCGGCGATATGCGCATGATCGGGGAGAGGTTTCACCCCACCGTGGCGGTCCTCCCGATCGGCGGGCACTTCACAATGGGACCGGTCGATGCGGCGAGGGCAGTTGGTCTGGTCGGAGCCGACGTCGTGATCCCGGTGCACTACGCTACCTTCCCGATTCTGGTTGGAACCCCTGAGCAGCTGAGCGAACACACCTCGGCCCATGTCGTTGCCCTGCAGCCCGGCGAAACCTGGGAAGCCTGAGACAGGAGCCCTATTTGAGTCCGTCGTCAGACCGCAGTTTCAGCGATTCCGAGATCCATCGTGCCCTGGTGAAGCACGTCCTCGGTCGTCGTTCTGACCACTTCGAAGACGACGGTTGGTGGGTTCTCGGGAGCAGCGACTCCGGCCTCCTCGTACACGGAATAGGTGCCCTTGCCCATCGACTTGGATTCGTACATGGCCAGGTCGGCCCGGCGCATAAGCTCCTCGGGCGGGGTGCCTGACCGAACCAGAGCGATGCCCATGCTGGCCTGCGGAACCACCGGTCTACCAGAGATCATCAAAGGCTGGGCGAGAGCGTCGCTGATGCGGTCGGCCACGAACGTCGCGTCACCCGGGGAGGACATTCGGTCGAGAAGGATGGCGAACTCGTCGCCGCCCAAGCGGGCGATCGTGTCGTCCGGGCGGCAACACGCCTCGAGTCGTCGGGAGACCTCCACCAGAAGCTGGTCGCCGGCCTGGTGTCCCAGGGTGTCATTGACGGTTTTGAAATCGTCAAGATCCAAGAGCAGCACCGCCGACTGTCGTTCTCCTCTCGAAGGATCGTCCAGATGAGAGAGAGCATCCCAGAGCAGGGCCCGGTTGCCGAGGCCGGTGAGGACGTCGTGTAAGGCCCGGAAGTGGAGATCGTCTTTCAATCTGGTGACGTGAGCCAGTGAGTCCTCGAGGCGGCCGTTCTCAAGTGAGACCGAGATCTGGCTGGCGAGGGTCTCGAGGAAGCGGAGATCACCCGGACTGAAGCTTCGATTCTCAGCCAGCGGTTCACTGACAATGATGATTCCATTAACGCCCTGAGGACCATCGATCGGGGCCACCATCTGATGGGTGACGGTGTGCCCCGGGGAACCGTGGCCGGCAGTTGAACAGGGATGCAACTGGGGTCGGCCGGATCGCAGCGCTTCCGCCGCGATGCCAACGGAATTGGGGTCGATCTGCTCCATCACGACGGTTTCGTCGTCGGGGCCTACGAAAGTGCGGAAGGCATCGCCCGCGGCGTCGGATCGAAAGACCTGGATCTCTGCACGCTCGGCATCAAACATGGAGCGGGCGTTGTGCACCGCCACCAGCATGGCGGCCTCGATCTCGGGGGACCGGAGGAGGGCTTTCGTCGCTTCGTACAGAGCCTGGATGTGCTGGCCCTTCTCTCTCTGAGCAACATATGCCCGGTAGGCGAGATAGAGAGCTACTGGTGGCACTGCGGCAGCCCAGAGGGTCCCGGGCTGGGTCCACATGACTGTCACTGCCACGAGGCCGAGGCTGGCGTTCATTCCGGCCGAGGCCGCTCCAAGGAGGAGTGTGTTGAGTTGCTCCTTGCGATTGAGCCCACCACCGGAGATGAGGATCGCGCTGTTGATCAGGACATTGGCCGCCACCACCCCCACGCCTACCGCCAGGAGCGTCCCCAAGGACCCTCCGGCTCCGAGGGGATCGCCGTCGGTGACGATGGCGCGGAAGACTGTCACTGCCAACGCGGCCTGCAACGTCAAGAGGCTCAAGTTGAAGGCCAGTTTCTTGGGGGACTGACGACGCCCCAAGCCGAGAGCGAGCGCGTTGCCGATCAGCTGCGCGGCGATCAGGCCGACGGGATTGATGAAGAAGAGGCCAACCACGAGCGGCAACTCGCTCATCGAGAAGGAGTGACCTTCGCGACGGAAGCGCAGTGACACGATCGCTACTTCCCCCAGGAACACCACCGGTATCAGGACAAACCATGGCAGGTGAAACGGGGTGACCAGGGCGGGAAGGTCCCGCACCGACCAGGTGAGGGCGGCGGCAATGGTCGCCATTCCCGCGATCAGAATCCAGATCCTGACCGGGTTGGAGAGCCTGTATTTGACGCCCGTATCCATCAACCGCTTTCCTTCCTACATGCTCTGGCCGGCGCCCGGGCCGCGTCAGGTCCCACAATCGCCCGCCGTCAGTTCCAGAGGTACGAGCTCCAGGTTTGCCCGCTCCAGGTCTGGCCGCTCCAGGTTTGCCCGCTCCAGGTTTGCCCGGTCCAGGTTTGCCCGCCCCAGCCGCCATCGACTTCGGTCTCGCCGTAGGTGTTCGAGTTGGTCGCCGTCGGCCAGGTTTGACTGGTCGTAGGCGTGGTAGCCCGGAGGAGCGTCTGCATGTCGATCAAGCCGGCGTTCCCGCAGAGGGCAGAGACGCCCGGGATCCGCCGGGCCGTGGACATCAATAGAGCTTTGACTTGATCGGGAGTCAACTCGGGCCGCTGCTCGATCAGAAGTGCGGCCGCTCCGGAGACGATGGCGGCTGCTTGTGATGTGCCGGTGCCGCGGAAGAAGCGCTCACCGACCCGGGCCTCGGGGAAGGAGTAGTCGGCGAACGAACCGGGGTCGCGCAGGCCGATTACAGACACGCCCGGGGCGAAAACGTCGACCGAGCGGCTTTCAGTTCCGCAACTGGAGAAGGTCGGGACCGTGTCGTCGTTGGTGGAATGGGTACCTTTGGTGTCGACGGCGCCCACTGCCAGGACGTAGGGGTCGAAAGCCGGGTTGCGGAGAGCGTGGTCGTTGCCATCATTGCCTGCTGCGACAACAACGACGATCCCTGCTTGCCAGGCCGCTTCGACCGCATAGGCCAACGCGTCGACCTGATACTCGGTGCCGGTATCGATGCCGTAGGCGAGATTGATCACACGTACGTTCATGCCGGCGTCGTTGGGGTGGTCCACAACCCAGTTGAGTGCCGCGATTACCTGGGAAACCTGGGACGAGCCGATGGCGTCGCCCACTTTGATGTTAAGGATCTGAGCGTCGGGAGCCACGCCGAGGAAGTGGCGTCCGCTCGGGCCGGAACTGGGGTCGGTCGGGGCACCGTCGTCGCGGCCGGCGATGATCCCGGCCATGTGGGTGCCGTGCCCGTAGAGGTCGAGATAGCGCAGATCCTCGTTCGGGCCATCGAACGAGAGGTCCGGGCCGTTGACAACCTTGCCGTCGCCGCGAAGTCCGTTGACGGGGACCACGCCGGTGTCGATCAAGGCCACGGTGACGCCGTCACCGGTGTAGCCCCGGTTCCAGTAGACGATCGAATTGATGATCTTGAGATTGATGTTGTCCATTGACGAGTTGTTCGTCTTGTCGCGGGTTTCCCACCCCGGCGTGCGGCCGTCCGTGGCTACGGGAAGAGGGTCGGAGCGGTCACCTTGTGCGGCCAGCGCCGAGGTCGACACGGGAAAGAGGAGGGCGAGGACCGAAAACCCGACCACCACGGCTCGCCGGGACCGACCGGTGGCCCTGTGGGCGGCGGTCGGAGTCCGCTCCGAGGGGTTGGAGCGCGGGAATACTGATGGTTGGGTTGGCATAGATTCGTCATCGGCAGAACCGTGCAAAAAACTGAGCCGGAAGGACTATTTTCTTTTGCGAAGTATGACTAGTGCGGGTCACGACCAGCCCTGCTCGCAGACCCCTTAATGTGCCGGCAAGGCGATTCATCGGAGGTTGTGTTGGACCTGGACGGCAAAGTGGCGGTGGTAACCGGTGGAAGCCGTGGGATCGGGAGGGCGATCGCGCGGCGCCTGGCTGAGGAGGGCGCCGAAGTGGTCATATCGGCCCGGAACGAGGCGGTCTTGGCGGCGGCGGCCGCAGAGATCTCAAGTGCGACCGGTCGTAAGGTCGAAGGCGTCGCAGCCGATCTCTCCACTTTGTGGGGTTGCGAGACCCTCCATAAGGAGGCGATGGCCAGATTCGACCAAATCGACATTCTTATCAATTGTGCGGGTGCTACCAAGAGCGGACCATTTCTTGAGCTCGACGACGAGACCTGGCAGGAGGGATTCGATCTCAAGTTCTTCGGAGCAGTCCGGCTCTCCCGACTGTTTTGGCCGCAGCTGGTTGCAAGCCACGGGTCGGTGGTTCACATCGTCGGCGGTATGGCCCGGACCCCACACCCGACCTTCGCGATAGGCGGCGCTGTGAACGCGGCATTGGCGAACTTCGGGAAGGCACTGGCCGGAGTCGGCCTCATTGACGATGTCAACGTCAACATGATCCACCCCGGTCAGGTTCAGACCGAGCGACTGAACGAGATCATGGCTGCCCAGGCGGCCCGTTCGGGCCGGTCTTCGGAGGAGGTCCTCGAAGAGACCTTTCAGCGACAAGGCATCCGGCGCCTGGGCCAACCGCAGGATGTGGCCGAACTGGCAGTCTTCTTGTGTTCGCCCCGCGCCCGGCACATTCAGGGAGCAGCCATCGCTGTTGACGGTGGGGGAACCAAAGGCCTGTTCTGACTGGCGGGTAGTCAAAATTGCCGACTTCGTCGCAAGACGTTGGCTGTTTCGGTGGGCGGCGAAGGTGGAAACTCTCAAGGAACTGGTGGCCCCTCCGATGGTTCCTTAGGCGCCAATGCAAGCATCACGACCACCCATCAGTAATGGGGGCGGTGAGGCAACTCGACAATCTTCACAGGTTTCGGAGGGGGCAGCCATCCGCACCCCCGATTCCGGTCGTCCAATCCACGAAATCGAACAACGACTCTTCACTGTCGTGAAGAGTGCTCCACTGATTCTCTTCGCACTAGACCGCGATGGGATCTTCACCCTTTCCGAGGGGACGGGCCTCGAATCGCTCGGGCTTCTGCCTGGTCATTCGGTCGGGACCTCAGTCTTCGATCTCTACGAGAGTGAGCCGGCGGTGCTCGATGCCGTGCGCCGGGCCCTCGCCGGCGACGAGGTGGTTGAAGTCGTCACCCTCGGAGGCATCACATTCGCGGTTCGTTACTCACCCCAGTTCGACGAGTCGGGCAAGGTCTCTCAGGTGGTAGGCGTCGCCATCGACATCACACCCCAGAAACGGGCGGAAGGGGAACTGGGACGTCGGGTTGCATTCGACAGTCTGATCCATCGAACCTTCAACTCCTTCATCGAGATTGCGCCGGATGACACCACTAGCCCCAAGCGACTCGACGCGGCCATTCTTGAAGCGTTGGCCGAGGTCGGAGGGTTCACGGAAGCCGCCCGAACCTACATCCTGGAGAAGTCGGACGACGGCGACTCATTGAACACAACGTATGAGTGGTGCGCCGAGGGGACCGCGCCCACCACCACCGAGCGGCTCCGGGAGATATCGACGGCAGCTATTCCATGGGTTATGGACCAGATCGAGGAGGGCAAGCCGGTTCACATTCCTGCCATCGACGACCTTGAGCCCGACAAGGCGTCGCAGCTGAGGCACCTCGGTTGTGTTGGTATCCGGTCGATGGTCAATCTGCCATTGGTAACTCGCGGCCGTGTCGTTGGCGCCGTGGGATTCGAATGGACCCATCCTTCGAGTCAGGTGGGGGTCGAGGAAGAGATCTCGCAATTGACGGTCATCCAAAACCTCTTCGCCAACGCATTGCAGCAAAGGCGGGTCGGTGGAGCGCTGCAGAGAGTGAACCGGTTGCTTCGAGCGGTGTTGGAGTGCAGCGACGCCTTGACCCGAGCCCGGGATGAGAAAGTGCTCTTGTCCGAAGTTTGCCGGATCGTTGTGGAGGTCGGGGGTTTTACACAGGCCTGGGTCGGGTTCGGAATGGACGATGAAGCTCAGTCGATCCTGCCCGTCGCTCAGTGGGGTTACGACGAGGGTTATGTGGAGAACCTCAAGATCACCTGGGCCGACACCGACAAAGGTCAAGGACCCATGGGCAAGGCGATTCGGACGAGGGTTCCAGCCTCAATACCAAACATCGCGACGGATGTGGGCTTCGAGCCATGGAGAGCGGAGGCAATCAACCGGGGATGCAGGTCATGTCTCGCGGTCCCGCTCGTGTTCGGCGATGAGCTGCTGGGAGCGTTCCTCGTTTATTCGACCGTGCCGTGGGCGTTCGACACTCTTGAAGTCGAGATTCTGCAAAGGTTCGCTGGCTACCTCTCCTACGGGATTGGCGCCCTCCGCAGCCAGGCACGACGGGAATTCGCCGAAGGCAAGCTCTGGGACTCTCTCCGGTCCAAGGAACAGCTGGTCGCAACGATCTCCCACGAAATGCGAACGCCTCTCACTGCTGTGGTGGGGTTTGCGGAGCTTCTGCAGTTTCCCGAATCCGGACTGTCGGATGACGAGCGGATTGAGATGATCCGCTCGATCGCCGATGAGGGACGTGACCTCACGAACATAGTGGACGACCTGATGACCGCAGCCAAGGCGGAGGCCGGCACTTTGACCGTTGTCCGTGTTCCGGTGGATCTTCGAGCCCTTGCCAGTCAGGTCTTGGAGACAATGCGCAAGGGTCAACCGGTTGAGATCACAGGAGATTCGCTGCGTGGCTCAGGCGACCCGAGTCGAGTTCGTCAGATTCTTCGCAACCTGATCTCGAACGCGGTTCGCTATGGCGGAGAAGACATTCGGATCTGCATCTTCGACTCCCCGACCCCCCGCGCAGAGGTGCGGGACAACGGCGACGGCATTCCAGCGGAGGAAAGGGAGCGGGTCTTCGACGCCTACCAGCGCGCCCACGACGCACCGGGACTCACCGCGTCGATGGGCCTGGGCCTGACGATATCGCGAAGCCTGGCGCGACTGATGGGCGGGGATCTGTCCTATCGCTATGAGGGAGGCGAGAGCGTTTTCGAACTGCAACTCCCTGCCCTTCATCTCAACCGGGTCCTGCCAGATGTGACCGTGACGCCCGATCTCGGCCGTCGATAGCTCATGATCCAACCTGACGAGCGATTCCTGATGGTTATCGCGGGCCGTGGGGTGGTAGATAGCCCCGGCCTCGGGTGATTGGCCGTGTGTTTCTCAGCCGAAGCCGACATCGTCACGGTGTCATCGTCACTGTGGTCGGCATTGATGCACTCCGTCACGTCGGCCACGGCCGTGAGTCTGCGATGGCCGCTCTTCCGGTCCTTTTCGGCCTCATCAGTTGATCGAGGTGCCGGTTTGGTGGGGTTTGGAAGGTGGTGTGTCACTTGGACTGGCGTCGGGCGCAGCATGGCTCTACCTGGCGATCGCATTCGGAGTCATTCCCCGGGCAGTTCCCTATGCCGTTCGCCGACTGGAAACCGATCCAAAGAGGCGCTGGCCGGCCGTGGCTAGCGCTCGAACGTGACGAAGTCCCGGTTCACTTCCTTGATGGTTGTGCATCCGATGAGTGCCATCGTCCTCTTCATGTCAAAGGAGAACATATCGAGGACATGGTCGACGCCGGCCTCCCCGGCCGCCCCAAGCCCATACAGGTAGGCGCGGCCGGCCATGCAGGCGTTGGCTCCCAGAGCAAGCGCTTTGACGATGTCGCTTCCACGCCGAACGCCGCCATCGCAGATGATCTCGATCCGATCGCCGACCGCTTCGGCGATCTCCGGCACCAGGTCGAGGGCGGCGGGGGCGGAGTCGAGTTGACGACCGCCGTGGTTGGAGATTGCGATCGCCTCGACTCCGGCGTCGGCGGCGATCCGGGCGTCATCCACGGTTTGGATTCCCTTGATGACGATCGGCCCGCTCCATTGCCCGCGGAGCCACTCCACGTCCTTCCACGACAACCCGGGGTCGAACTGACGCGCTACATAGTCGGCCAGGGTGACGGCATTGGCTCCGTCTCCGACGGCACGACCGGTGACGTTGGCGAAGACGATGGGCTCAGACCTGAGGAACTGCCATGTCCAACCCGGGTGCACGATGCCGTCGAGAGCCGTTGACAGCCCCAGCTTCGGGGGCAGTGTGAATCCGCGTCGCACGTCTCTTTCCCGCCGTCCGAAAACGGCGGTGTCGACTGTCAAGCAAAGCGCCTCATAACCCGAAGCGGCGGCCCTCTGGACGAGATCGGCGACGAGGGCCCGATCCCGCCAGACGTAGACCTGAAACCAAAGTCGCGAAGTGTTGACCGCTGCGACCTCTTCGATCGACCTGGTGCCGAGGGTCGATAAGGCGTACGGTACTCCCGCCCGTTCTGCCGCTCGGGCCACCGCCAGCTCGCCGGCGGGGTCGGCGATGCGGGTGAACCCGGTTGGTGCCAGAACCAGTGGTAACGAGAGGGGCTTTCCCAGCAGGCTCGCGGAGATGTCGACCTCGCCGACATCGCGTAGCACCCTCGGTCGGAAAGTCACCCGTCGGTAGGCATGGATGTTGGCAGCCAGAGTGAGCTCGTCTTCGGCCCCACCGTCGATGTAGTCGAAGACGCCGCCGGGGAGCCGGCGCCTAGCGATAGATCTCAGGTCGGCGACCGTCACCGACCGACGGAGCCGGCGCTGAGCAGGGCGCAGCTGGGGAGGGCCGACCAGAAACATCCGGACCGTGGACCTCAGGCTGTTGCCTTTGCTCGGGGATCTCATAGGTTTCTCCCCAATCACTTTCGACTGGTGTCCTTGGGAGCAGCTGACTTCGGTGCTACCCCGTGGGGCTCGATGCCAGGGTCGCATCGACGAGAGCTCTTGGCCCAAAGCGAACTCTATCCGGCCCGGTCACGCCTCGACCACTTCTGAGGGAGAGGGTCCAATGCCCCTAACGGTCGCGGCCGGGCCGACGAAGACTGAACCCAGTCGAAAGGCAGGATCGTGCAGGCATTGGTGGTGTTCGAGTCGATGTTCGGCAATACGGCGGCGATCGCTCGAGCCGTGGGTTCGGGTCTCGCAACGAAATT
>DATLEZ010000062.1:0-6170 GCA_035525055.1 Acidimicrobiia bacterium
CGTGACGGTCCGGCAACGCCCGTCCTACACCGAATCCCACCGAACCTCTTCCCAATCGACATCTGGCGGCTTGACAGCCTTACGCCGTATGATATTCTTACGCAGTACGAATTATCTGAGGAGAGACACGATGGCACAGAATTATCCGATACATATTGAGGGCCGGCTCGACCCGGGCTTGAGCCGCTGGCAGTGGTTGATCAAGTGGTTGCTGGCAATTCCCCACTACTTCATCCTGATGTTCTTGTGGCTGGCGTTCGCCGCACTCACGGTGGTGGCCGGGTTCGCCATCGTGTTCACCGGGCGTTATCCCAGGTCTATCTTCGATTTCAACGTCGGGGTTCTGCGCTGGACCTGGAGGGTGAGCTACTACTCCTACAGCGCTCTCGGCACCGACCAATACCCTCCCTTCACCCTGGCGGACGCCAACTATCCGGCCACGTTCGACGTGGCCTACCCGGAGCAACTGTCTCGTGGGCTGGCACTGGTGAAGTGGTGGCTGCTGGCCATCCCCCACTACTTGATTGTCGGACTGTTCACAAGTGGTCTCGTGTGGGGCACAACCGAACTCAACGAATCCGGAAACCAGATGCTCGAAATCGGCGGTGGTCTCATTGGGATCCTGGTGCTAGTTGCAGCGTTAGCGCTGACCTTCACCGGGCGATATCCCCAAGGTCTCTTCGACTTGGTGATGGGCCTCAACCGGTGGGTGTACCGGGTAGTGGCCTACGCAGCATTGATGCGGGACGAATACCCACCGTTCAGGCTCGACACCGGCGGCTCCGAGACAGGAACTACACCATCCTCATCTCCCCCTGGACCTACTGCAGGAGGAGACGTTCCCAACCGATCCGACCTAAGCCGGAGTGACCATCCTTGACCGACAGTTCCTCGCGGACTGGTTACACCGTCAGAAGAAGCTGTCCGGACCGGGTGCCACCCTCGAAACGCCGCGATCCGGTGCCCCCCACTAGTCATGGAGGATCAACTCGCCCTCAGGGACGTTGCTGCCTGGGTATGGCGGTTCCGAGAGCAGAGGTGGAAACCGCCGAGATCCCCGTCGTGGATGAGAGAACTCCCAACGGTGCCGCCGTCCTGGACCCCGCCGACTAGGTGGCCGTCGGGTCAGCAGGGAAGGCGGGATGCGAACTCCGCGACGTTTAGACAGTGGCCGATCCTGGTCCGTGGTCATGTCCTTCGTGCTTGGCGGAGATGGGCACAAGTGACAAGCCGCCATCCGTCTCAAGCATCCTTAAGGTCGGCGGAATTCCTTCCGCCAGACGAACTTGAGCCCGGACCAGTTTTTGTCGATCGCGGCCACTTTCGTATCGACCATCCCGGTGGGCAAAAGCAAATCTCTAAGCAACTGCTCCGTTACGTCACTCACGTGACCGCCTGCCCTCCTCGGCCAGACGAGCCAGAGCGACCCATCTGACGGTATGGCCTTGACAGTTCGCCGGGTCAGGCGGCGAAGGTCGGCTGCGGAGCGCACGAAGCCGACGACGACGTCCGGTGAGCGGCGCAAGTCTCGCCGCACCTCAACAGCGGGGTCCAGGTTCGCGATCGTCCACTCGGCTGGAGCGTCGAGCAGAACGAGAAGATGGCCGGACTTCAAGCCCAACTTCTTAGGGAGTGGCGCACCCGAATACCCGACAGTCATCGCCAAATCGTAGGAGCGGACCACCGAGACGAGGGCGTTGATGAGCCGCGACGGTCATTGCTGGGTCCGCTACGACGAGATCAGCTGGGACTAAGTATCACCCACGCCGACCTGAGCAGACGGATCCACTCGACCGTCACGACAGCAATAGCTATCGCTGGAGCAACTCGAACCACCCAGACCGGTGGTTTCCATCGAGAGGCTTGGCCGATCCAGAGCGGGATAGCAACCAGTGCCAGCACGATCAGCTCTAGAGCAATCGCCGGCTCGTCGCCTATAGATACGACCGCAAGAGTTCCGACGAGAGATGCGCCGCCAAGCCCGAAAGCGAGCAATAAGCCAGCACCCAATGGACTTGATCCGAACTGGCGACGAGTCAAGGCGCCGTCGATGGCGACGATGACCACCCCGGCCAACCCAGAAAGCAGCGTATAGAGCAAGACATTCAACGCCACCGGTTCGAGGATGACGAAGTCGATGTTGTCGGGCTTGACGAAGGCATTGCCTCCGATTGCAGCCGCTGCCAAGGCCGCCCATCCCAGGCGACCCCGATCCGCGATTCTGTCCTTGAGGAGGGCCCAGTAGCCGGCTGCGATGATCGAACCGAACACCCCGCCGAACAGAATCAGCCCCAAAGAGCCGTCGACGGAGATGCGACCGATCAGAAACCCGTCTCCGGTGAGCCTTCCCCTAGTTCCAGGGTTGTTGACGATGGCCATCGCCCCTGAAAGGCGCATCGCCAGACGCCCACCTACTCCGAGCACCAATACTCCACCCAGCAAAGCTGCGACCCCGGAGATTCCCACCCTTCGGCCCACCTTGAGGGCAGGCGGCAAGTCCATCTTGGAGACCATCATTACCAACTGACGTCCGAGTCGAGCTACCGGGTGACCCGCGACCCTGGTCGTGTGACCGACTCGAATGTCGCCCAATCGGGGCCCTCCTCCAGAGTCCAGGCCCTAGCGGGCCCGCCGCCGACAAGCATGAGATGAAGTTGAGGAACTGGAACGTGAGATTGCCGGCGGCGAACATTCGCTCATAGTTGGCAAGAGTCGTCAGACGACCGGCATCTCCCTTCGAAAAACAGTCCAGCGCCTGTTGGTCGAACTCACTGTCGACTGTGGTGCCAAGGAACGGGCGGGACCCGCCCAGCTCGAATGAGAGATGACCGGACCCGACCACCGCCACCCGTTCGGTACCAGGCCAGGCGGCAAGCGCGTCACAGATGTTGGAACCGAGGGCGCGAAATCGTTCGGCGCGGGGATTCGGCGGGGCAATGGTGTTGGTGTGAATCGGTACGACCCGTACGTCTTAGTCCGGAGTCAGATAGAGGAGAGGGACCATGAAGGCGTGAGATGATCCGATCCGACAACAATCAACACGTCGGGTGGCGCCATGGCCATTTACTCTGAACCGTGCGTAAGCCTCGGTGACACCTTCTTGGTGGCTATCGCTACGGGTGAACCAGTGGTAGATCCTCCCACGCGATCTTTGCACCGTGTTCGAGGGTCTCGCCGTACACCTTTTCGCCGAGCGCTTCCCGTATCGCAGACCGCGATTCTTCGACCAGTCGCTGGTCGAAGGCGAGGAGGCTCACCGACGCCTTCTTGGAGAGAGCCGAGGCGAATCCCATAAGGACTGCAGCGGAGCCGTACTCCCCTCGGCGCTCAGCGATCATTGACCAGAACCAGGCGACATTTGCTCGGTCCGACGCCGGAGGGAGGTCCTGGTTGAAGGCCCCCGGCGCGGAGAAAGTTGCGATAGCTGCGTCCACGTCACCCAGTTGCAAATGTGCCAGAGCCTTGTTCCATCCCTTCCACCCATCGGTGATGGCGCTCGGCATGGCCGTGAACCTCTTGATCGTTTCGAGCGCGGCCTCCGGGCGTCCGGTCGCTCGTTCAGCCTGCATCCGGTAGAGAAGGAACATGATCTTTGCCCAATCGTCGACGGTGCTCAACGTCTCGGTGGAGGAAATCACGTCGTCATACTCTTCAGCCAGAACCTTGAATGCAGTCTGGCCGACTCTCAGGCGCACCGGGCTTATCAGGTCCCCGTGCTCTTCAGCCAGGGACAAGATCTCGTGCTCTGATTCTCTGGAGTTCATGACCCAGGCGGTGAGGAAACGGTTTTGGACCGGCGCGGTCCATCGTGGGTCGTTTGCTTTCCGCAGCAGCTGGGTGGCTTCGGCTAGTAGTTCATCCGCCAGTTTGGCGTCGATGGACATCTGAAAATTGCCGAGCGCATTGGTGAGGAGCCCTCTCGGCAGGTCATCGGTGGCGGTGGCGAGGATCTTTCGAGCTCGCTCGGCCAGAGCCAGTATGGGGGCATCCCCGCCGACGTTCGACGCGTCGGTCAATGCATACGCCGTGCCAACTGCCACGAAGGGTGACGCGTCGTCGTCCACCAGGTCGAGTGTGCTGTCAGCCAATTGAGTGACTCGCGGAACATCGTCCTGTTCCAGAAGTATCCGCGAAGATTGCACGCCAATTCCAGGGCGAGCGGGCCTTGCCCCGCCTCGGACGCCCAGGTAATCGCGGCTCGGTAGTTGGCCAGATCGTCCGTAGCGGGTTCGATCACGAGTAGGTCCCCGCGGAGGATCGTCTTGTCGATCCTCCGGGAAGCTGCGCGGAAGTGTTCGGCGTGGCGAAGTCGAGCCTCCTCGGCCTCATCGGCTTCAACGAGCTTGTCTAGGGCGTACTGGCGGACCGTTTCGAGTAGCCGGTAGCGGGGTCGCGCATCGGCGTCGAAGGTCACGACCGACGCTTCGACCAATCGCCCAAGCAGATCGAGGACCTCGAAGCGCGGAAGCCTCTCGCCTGAACAAACCTCTTCGGCGGCCTCGTAGGTGAACCCGTCGGAAAACACCGAGAGTCGACGAAGCAACGCGCGCTCCTGATCCGACAGGAGGTCATACGACCAGTCCATCATCGCCCGCAGGGTTCGTTGTCGTTCTACCGCAGTACGGCTGCCACCGGTGAGCAGTCGAAATCGATCGTTCAGATGTTGGGCGATCTGATCTAACGACAGCATTTTGAGCCGAGCCGTCGCCAATTCGATCGCCAGGGGAATGCCATCGAGTCGGACGCACAGTTCGGCGACTGCCGAGATGTTGTCTTCGTTGACGGTGAAGCTCGGTTGCACGAGTCGGGCTCGCTCGGCGAAAAGCTCGACGGCTGACGCGTCGTCGTCGACCCGGAGCGAAGGCACTCTCCACAGTACCTCTCCGGGCACCGCCAGACCCTCGCGGCTGGTCGCCAGTACATGGACATCGGAACACGCCCGGAGCAATGACTCGACGAGTGCAGCGACATCGTCGATGAGGTGCTCGCAGTTGTCGATCACGAGGAGGGTGCTTCGGTCTGGGAGGAACCTCAAGAGTCTCGCCTCCGCCGTGACCGTGGGGTCATGCGGCACCCGCAACGCACTGGCGACCGTATCCGCTAGGAATCCGGAGTCTGTCAACGGAGCGAGCTCGATGAACCAGGCGCCATGGTCGAACTCGGCGAGGAGCTCTGCTGCCACCTGCAGCGATAGTCGGGTCTTCCCGACGCCGCCGATGCCGGTGAGCGTGACCAGACGGGATTGGCGGACGAGATCGGTGACCTCCTTGATCTGGCCCTGTCTCCCGATGAAGCTGCTGAGCTGGATGGGGAGATTGTGAGGTGCCCGCTCCAGGGTTCGGAGTCCGCGTGGATCGTCGGCGCCCTCACCCATGAGCCGGAAGATCCGGGTTGGCTCGCCGAGATCCTTCAGCCGGTGCTCGCCTGCGTCCACCAGCGACATTCCCGCCGGCAGGCGATCTCCGAGTAGCCGCCGGGCGGCTTCGGAGACGAGGATCTGCCCGCCGTTGCCTGCATCCATGATGCGAGCGGTCCGTGTCACCGTCGCGCCGAAGTAATCGCCGTCCGTCGGCTCCGCCTCGCCCGAGTGCACTCCAATCCGGCAGGTCAGGGCGGGACCCTCCCAGTCCTCGTTGGCGAGAGCGGCGGCAACCCGGGCGGCGGCCTCGAGTCCGGCGGTCACCGAGTCGAAGGCGGCGCCGAACCCGTCACCGGTGTGTTTGAACACGGATCCATTCGCAGCCTCGACGATGCTCCGGACGGTCTCGTCGTGGTGGGCCAGCGAGACGCGCATGCCAGCCGGATCAGACTCCCACAGCTTCGTGCTTCCCTCAATGTCGGAGAACACGAAGGTGACGACACCACCCGGGAGAGTCATCGGCGCGACGTTACTATCGACGGGGAAATGCTTCCGATTCCGGCCTCGCCATCAATGGCACAGGCCCAGGCATGGAGCCAGGAAGGACCTTCTTCTAGGAACGTCGAAGCGATTGGCCCGGCTATCAAAGCCGTGACGCATCACGGCCTGGTAGTGGAGAAAAGAGACGGCGATTGGTATGGACGGCTCTACTTCGACGTCTGACCAGCGCCGACGTCCTCTATCTGCGTCTCACCCTTGTCTGTGACGACGAAGTCAACCGCGAGTGACACATTTTCTTGCTCTTCAGGCA
>DATLEZ010000063.1:0-9915 GCA_035525055.1 Acidimicrobiia bacterium
GACGCTGGCCTTTCAAGCCGGAAACGCGGGTTCGAATCCCGTCGGGGCTACTAGATCAGTCGGCGGTGCCGCCTATCTCTCCGTTAAATGTTGTGGAGCCGGGCTCATGCCCGGCCCCACAACTTCCCCTCCGAATCACCAAACCGGTGTTCCGGTTCAGCCGTACATGTCCGGCCGGACCGACCTCATGACAATCAATCAGACGAGAATCATGTCAGGGCGCTGACACGAGTGGACATTGAAGGAATGATGGGGAAACCTTCCCGAAGCGGCACTGGGACTCGATTCGAATCGATTTACAGGGAGCACCAGCTTCCAGTGTTGGCCTATTGCATGCGGCGAACTCGACCGGGCGATGCCGCCGATGCCTGCTCTGAGACCTTTCTGGTGGCCTGGCGGCGTATCGAGGACATCCGTCCCTCCCCGGCAACCCTCCCCTACCTCTATGGAATTGCAGGCCGAGTGCTGTCCAACCAGCTGAGAAGCTTGCACCGTCGATCACGCCTAGACGCCAAGCTTGCCAACCTGGCAGTCGCACCACCGGCCGACCCCTCAGCCGTCATCGTCCAGAACTCCCGGGATCAGGAGGTCGTCGCCGCGGTACGGAAACTCAAGCCGAAGGACCGCGAGATCGTGATGCTTTACGCCTGGGAAGACCTGCCCCGCGACGTCATCGCCGAAATGACGGGCATGACCAGGGCCGCCATCGATCAGAGAATTCACCGTTCATATCGGCGGCTGGCTCGAATGCTCGATCCAACCCTCGAAACCCGCGCAATCAAATCCCCTCCGGTTGCCGGCAAAGGAGGAACATGACGCTCGACCAGATCGATCAGATGGTCCGGCAGGCGAACCCTGTCCCAGACCTGACGGTGCTCGAACCCGTCGATGCGTCTGTCCTCGTGATCGATCAGCAGAGGAGGACGGAAATGCAGACCCATAACCGGGTCGAGGTTGACCAGGAGCAGGAGAAGCCGAGACTAGGGCTTCTCGTGGGCATGGCCGCGGCAGCGGCCATCGTCATCGGCGCCCTCGTCCTGTTGCAGCCGGGCGATTTCGCGGTGGCGGGCGACCCTATCGATGTCGCCACCGCGTTTGTCGAGGCCTTTGGGGCCTTCGACTCCGGCAAGGCTGCTTCTTACTTGGCAGCGGACGCAAATCTAGGCGGTTTCGGCGAGGATGGGGAAGGGATGATGGCCGACATGAGATGGCGGGAGGCGTCAGGGTTCAAGTTGTTGCTCGACTCGTGTGTGGCGACGACTACAGAGCCGTCCGGAACGTCGGTGCGATGCGCGTATGACTACCACGGCATCCGCTCCGATGAGATCGGGCTCGGGCCCTATGGTGGCAGCTGGTTCGACATCCGCGTCCAAGATGGCAAGATCGTCTCGGTCTCCGACAACATTCAGTTCATGTCGAATGGCTTCTCGTCGGAGATGTGGGAGCCCTTCACGCGTTGGATTACCGAGACGTACCCGGAGAACGTCGCGATCATGTACGACGCCTCCAAGATCATGAACCAGTTCACCGAAGCGTCGGCAACCCTTTGGGAACAACGCAGCCGCGAGTACGTAGAAATAGTTGGGGGCTGACCCGATCTGAGAGGTCGAGGATGGGCGCCTCTATGGCGCCCGTCCCCTCTGCCCACCTTTTAGCCAGCGAGGCGCCTGCGTACTTCGGTCAGGCGGCGCAGCGTTGCCTCCCAGCCAAGGACCGCCATCGACTCGAAGAGGGGCGGGCTCACGGTCGAGCCGGTGATGGCCACCCGCAGCGGTTGCAGCCCCTTGCGGGCATTGAGACCGAGTTCTTCGAGCATCGACCGCAGGGTCGCCTCGATCTCGGCAGTGGACCAATCCCTCAGTTCGGTCAACCTCGCTACGGCGGCGTCGAGGACCGGCGCGGCCTCTGGCGACATGACCTTGTTCCACGAGTCATCGTCGAACTCGACCTCATCGACGAAGAGGAACCGGACCTGACCGGCGATCTCGGACAGGAGCTTGGTGCGTTCCTGGATCAACGGAGCCATCTCGGCGAAGCGACCCCACTGCTCAGGTGTCAACTCATGGCCGAGCCCTGCCTCGATGAACGGCCGCGCCCTCGCCATGAACTCCTCCGATGGCAGTGCGCGGACGTGTTCACCGTTCATCCAGTCGAGCTTGGCGATGTCGAAGACCGCCGGGTTCTTCGATACGGCGGTTAATTCGAATCGTTCGATTGCGAGCGAAAGCGGGAAGACGGTGAGATCCTCGCCAGGCGACCAACCCAACAAGCACAGATAGTTGGCCAGGGCCTCGGGAAGGTAGCCAGCCTCTCGATACTCGATCACCGCCTTGGCTCCGTGGCGCTTGGAGAGACGCTTGCCGTCGGTGCCGCGGATCAACGGGAAGTGGGCATAGATGGGCACCTCGGCGCCCAGTGCCAGCGTCAACTGGATATGACGGGGGGTCGACGGCAGCAAGTCCTCGCCCCGCGCAACGTGGGTGATCTCGTAGTCGACGTCGTCGACCGTTGATGCAAGGTGATAGGTGGGGCGGCCGTTGGATCGCAGCAACACGAAGTCGTCGAGGTTGTCGTGGTCGACCCGAATCTCGCCTCGGATGAGGTCGGAGAACTCGGTTGCTCCCGGTCGCGTAATCGCCAGGCGGATCGCCGCGGTTTCACCCGCCGCCAAGCGAGCTGCAGCGACCGATTGCTCGATCGTCCGGCATCGTCCGTCGTACCCCGGGGGCCTTCCGGCGGCTTCAGCCTGCTTTCGCCGCTCGTCGAGTTCCGCCGGCGTGCAGAAGCATGGATAGGCAGCGCCCTCGGCAACGAGCACTTCGGCGGCTTCCCGATAGCGCGGGTATCGATCCGACTGGCGATAGCTCCCATGGGGCCCGCCAATGGCAACGCCCTCATCCCATTGCAGACCGAGCCAGCGCAGGCCATCGAGGATGTCGGCTTCGAACAAAGGGGCGCTGCGCTCATCATCGGTGTCGTCGATCCGAACAATGAAGGTCCCGCCGGTGTGGCGGGCGAACAGCCAGTTGAACAGGGCGGTGCGCCCGGTCCCGACGTGCATCGATCCCGTCGGCGATGGCGCGATGCGAAGACGAGTCGTCATCGGCCGGCGACGACGGGATTGGACAACACCCCGATTCCATCGACCTCGACCTCGACCACATCACCAGGCTTGATCGGCCCAACTCCCGACGGGGTTCCGGTGAGAATCACATCGCCAGGTAGAAGGGTCATCACCCTCGAGATGAACTCGACCAGTTCGGCCACACCGAACACCATGTCGGTGGTGAACCCGGCCTGGCGGATCTCTTCGTTGACCCGGCAGATCACTGCCAGCCTTTCGAGAGGATCGAGTTCGGTCTCGATCACCGGACCGAGCGGGCAGAAGGTGTCGAAACCCTTGGCCCGTCCCCACTGGCCGTCCTTCTCTTGCAGATCGCGGGCGCTGACGTCGTTGGCGGCCGTGTACCCGAAGATATAGGGGCCGACGTCCTCAGCCGCCACGTTCTTGGTGACGCGACCGATCACAACCGCCAGCTCGGCCTCGTGATGAACGTTCTGCGACTGGGAGGTGGGGTAGACGATGGAGGTGTCGGGCCCTATCACCGATGTGGCCGGCTTGAGGAAGATCATCGGCTCTTCGGGCAACGGATTGCCGAGCTCCTCAGCGTGTTCGAGGTAGTTGCGCCCCACCGCCACCACCTTGGAGGGAATCACGGGCGAGAGGAGCTGGACTGCCTCCCAGGGAACCAGGGTCTCGGTGGCTTCCCAGGCCACAAACGGCGAACCCTGGTAGACGGTGACTCCCGCCGCCTCGGCCAGGCCGTAGGCAATGTCATGACCCGTTTTGAAGCGAACGATCTTCATGGCTCAGACGGTAGACGGAACCGGAGAGAGGCAAACCCTCCCGCTCAGGGGTAGTACTCGCCCTGCTCGAACATCGGGATCGCAGCCCCCTCGAGGGTCTTGGCGAAGTGCTCGATCCCGACACCGAGGAACAACCCCTGCACCTCGACATAGGTCTGTCCTCCCGGACCCGTTCCGATCGCCTCGGTGAAGAGTTTGCGGCCCCTTCGAGATGCGAGCCAGGCCTCGCCCCGGATGGTCACTCCGATCGGCATCGGCTGGAGGTAATTGATCTCGAGGCGGGCTGTCACCGCCGGGAGCATGTGGGCCATCGCCACGAAGCCGATCAAGTCATCGAAGAACGCAGCGGTGGCGCCACCGTGCACGACTCCGGGGCCGCCTTCGAACCTGGGAGGGAAGCTGAGCTCGGCGACGATCTTGTCGCCTTCCAGCCTGGGCACGACCCCGAGGCGGTCGGGGTTGTCGGGACCGCACCCGAAGCAAGTGCGAAGGTGATACTGCGGCATCGACGCCGCGGCCGTTCGGTCGGCGATCGGGACAACCTCGCCGGTTATGTACCTGAAGCTCACTCGCCGATGATCCGCAACCTGCGCTTGATCTGATCGGGCTTCAGTTCGAGCAGGTCCGGTGGTATGTCCGACACGGCCCCTCGCCCCGGAGAGGGCTCATGGGCGGTTGCCTCGATCCATCGTTCTCGCCTCTCGACGAAACCGGCGGGCAGGCCTTCTCCGAACCCGGCCAGGATCTTGGCAACTTCGAGGTCTTCGGGCACCGGGGCCCGCCCGAAATGCGATGCGCGGGCCCCCATGAGAGCGGCGAGGACGAACTCCAATCCATCGGATCGCTCGGAAAGATCGGCCGCCCGCACCAGCTTGAGCGCCCACCCGGTGTCGGGGCCGGGAGTGCCGAAAGCCCCGCCCCAGGGCATCTGATCAGGGCTGACGATGACCCCGGGTCTGGTTGGGCGCCAGCGACGGGGCGGATCCGTGTCGGGGGTGGGGCGCGGTAGGTCCGACGGGTCGATGTCAACGTTCGGTTGCTGACCCACTAGGAGGGCCTCATATGAAGGTGAGCCATGATCGATACGCCGGGAGCTTGCCGGTCACCGCTTGCGCGAACAGATCCTGCGCTCGACGCGTCACCGGGCCGGGCTCGCCCTTTCCAACCGGCCGATCGTCCACCTCGCGAATCGGGGTGACCTCAGCGGCGGTCCCGGTCAAGAACAACTCGTCGGCGGCATAGAGGTCGCCTCTCGTCAGCGTCGCCTCGCGGACGGTGACGCCCTCGTCCGAGAGAAGCTGAACGACCGAAGCGCGAGTGATCCCGTCGAGGATTCCCGAGGCGATCGGCGGGGTCATGAGTACGCCATCGCGCACCAGGAAGAGGTTTTCCCCAGAGCCCTCCGAGATGTTTCCGTCCATGTTCAGCAGGAGGGCCTCGTCGTACCCTGTGGCGACGGCCTCTTGCTTTGCCATGACGCTGTTCAGGTATTGACCCGTCCCTTTGGCGATCGGGATGAAGCTCGATTGATGGATTCTCCGCCATGAGGAGACGCGCACCCTGATGCCCTTGGCGACCCCTTCATCACCGAGGTAGGTGCCCCACCGCCAGGCGGCCATGATGGTCTTGACTCTCGCAGCGGTCGGGTTGAGCCCGATCGCACCGAGTTCGTGAAAAGCCAAGGGCCGGATGTAGCCGGCCTCGAGTTCGTTGACGCTGATGATCTGACGGGCCGCCTCTATCAACTCATCAACCGGGTGGGCGAGCGGGATTGCATAGGCCTTGGCCGAGCGATGGAGGCGGGCCATGTGCTCGGGCAACCGGAAGATTGCGGTGCCATCGGGAGTCTCGTAGGCCCGGATCCCTTCAAAAACGCCGGTGCCGTAGTGAAGGGCATGGGTGAGGACATGCACTGTGGCGTCCTCCCACGGAACCATGGCGCCGTCCATCCAAATGAACTTCGACGTCTCCATCTGGGAAGCGTACCTGGGGAACGGGTAGTGCGTTTCGCGTGAGAAGCGTTCTACATTTTACGTTTTACGTTGTACGTCGAACCTGCAGCGCGCAGGGAGTACACGAGTTTGACGTAGAACGTATTACGTAGAACGTACAACGCTATTTCAGGTGCTTGTCGTGCCAGGCGAGGATGGCTTGGAAACGCTCTACCCGGTGTTTGGGCTTGCCGCTGCGGGAGAGTTCGTGGCCTTCTCCGGGGAAGCGCAGCATCTCGGAGGGGACATCGTTCTGCCAGAGGGCGACCAGGAACTGCTCGGCCTGTTCGATCGGGCAGCGAAAGTCTTCTTCGGAATGAATCATCAAGGTCGGGGTGCGCACCTGGTCGACCACGGAGAGCGGGCTCTTTGACCACATCGGAACCAGTTCGGTGGTCTGGATGTAATTGGAACCGAAAAACGGGCCGATGTCGGAGGTACCAGCGAACGATGGGAACGAGAGCAGAGCCCGTTCGACGATGGCCGATCGATACTTCTGGTCGTGGGCGATCGCCCAGGCCGTCATGTAGCCACCGTACGACCCGCCCATGATCCCGATCCGGTCGCGATCTAGTTGGGGGAAACGATCCAGCGCGGCCTCGAGCGCGGTGTTGATGTCAGCCAGGTCAACGACACCCCAGGTATCGCCGACGACTGCCCGCGTGAAATCGAGACCTCTTCCCGAAGAACCGCGAGGGTTGGTGGCCACAACGGCATAGCCCGCACCGGCGTTGACCTGGAACTCGTCGAAGAAGCCGAACCCGTACTGAGTGGCAGGCCCGCCGTGGATGTTGAGAAGGACCGGGAACGGGCCCTCTCCCTCCGGGACCAGAACAAAGACATCGAGTTCGTCTCTATCCGACGGCGTGCGGAAGTGCTCGGTAGGCCGGACCACCAATCCACTCTGGAGCGAATAGAAGGTGAGTCTTTGCTCATCGCCGTCTATGACTGACACGATCTCACCGGGCTCGGTCGTCGACGACACCGCAGCCACCACCCGCCCATCCAGCCCAATGTCGAAACCGGTGACGAGGCGGTCGCCCGACACGACCACCTCACTGGCACCGTCGGAACCGAACCTATGAATTGCGATGCGGCCCGAGTCCTCGACAACGCTGTAGATCGCACCGCCGTGCCATCGCGGGAGCGCCGGAAGACCGCCTCCAAGTGCC
The DNA here is from genome assembly GCA_035525055.1 of Acidimicrobiia bacterium. Lineage (GTDB taxonomy): Bacteria > Actinomycetota > Acidimicrobiia > Spongiisociales > ZC4RG35 > DATEEG01. The sequence goes on from DATLEZ010000063.1 coordinate 7,031, forward strand.
ACGATCGAACGATCCAGGGTCGGGAAGACGTTGACCACGGAGCCATCCGACTCGAACTTCCAGAGACCAGCCAGCCGGGGATAGTCAGTGCTGGGGTCGCCGATCAGATGCAGGCCGCCGTCAGCTGAGTAGACCGGCAGCAGCCAACCGCCGCGTTCGCCCAACCGGGTCAAATGACCGTTGAGGTCGACTTCGAAAACATCACTGCCCGGATCCAGGCCGCGTCTCGGACCGCGGTCGGTGACGAACACGATTCTGTCTCCATCCGGATGCCAGGCCGGAAACACTTCGTCATAGTCACCGTCGGTGAGTCGTCGGGGCTCCTCTTCTCCGCTGGGATCGACCAGCCATATTTGCCGATTGCGATCGTGAAGCCATCCTCGATTGTCGAAGCGATAAGGAAACGCGGTAATCCGCTTCGCCCGGCGTCCTCGCTCTTCGTCGGTGAGATCGGCGAGCTCCGGCGCCCAGGACTTGGCCACCACGCAGATCCAGCGGCCATCGGGAGACCAGGCGAAATGCTCAACCCCGAGGTCGAACTTGGTCAACACCCGGGCCTCTCCCCCGGCAACCGGCATCAGGGCCAATTGCGGAATCGGTTTCTTGACGTCGGTTGCCCGGAGAAACGCAAGGCGACCGCCATCGGGCGACCATCGGGGAAGGCCATCGATCTGGCCCGCAGTGAACTGCTGAACTGCCTCACCATCATGGAGATGGATCTGACGGCGGTATCCATCCTCCTCGAGATCCATGCGGGTGAGAACAAAGGCGGTCCTCACGCCGTCGGGATGGATTTGCGGATCGGAGGGAACGTTGAGTTGGGAGAGGTCTTCTGGCTGCATGCAATCCTTCGTTGGGTCGGCCGTGCGTCGGAGGCTGGCGTTGTCGGAGATTCGGCATTGTGGTCCGGGGCCGATGCCTTTGCTCGTTTACCCTCACAGGTCATGGCTCGCCTGATCGCATCCTTCTTCGGGTCGGGTCTCATCCTCGGCCGGGTCCGCGGATCGCACCGTGGTTCGGGAACCGTTGGCGCACTTCTGGCACTAGCGATTTCCCTTCCGCTCCCGCCGGTCTACGGCCGCCTTACCGCCCTTGGGGCGGCGATCGTGCTCGGCATCTGGTCGATCCAGAAGCTCATGCTGGGCGACGACGACCCTGGCTGGGTGGTGATCGATGAAGCCGCCGGCACCTTTCTAGCGACCATCGGCCTCGGTATTCCGGCTGCCATCGTTGCGTGGGTGGTATTTCGTGCGGCCGACATTTTCAAGAAGGCCTTCCCCGGCGTGGCGGCTGCCGAGCGGGTGTCAGGCGGGATCATGGCCGATGACCTGGTGGCCGGCCTCTACGGGCTAGCGGCCGGGTGGGTGGTCCAGCTGGTCATCGGCTGAAATGACGGAGACCGTTGCCCAGGTGCGGGCCGCATTCGAAGAAGCCTTCCGTCGGGGCCTTGCCGCCGTCGATCCGGCCGCCGCGGTCAAGACAGAGCTCGAGGCCTTGGGAATCGAGGGCCCCGTCACTGTGATTGCGATTGGGAAAGCCGCGCGGTCCATGGCTCGCGGCGCTATCGAAGTCCTGGAAGATCAGGTGGCCGGCGGGGTCGTAGTTTCGCCCGACCCTCCCGGCCGTCCCGGTTCCTCGCCGCTTCGCTGCCTCCAGGGTGGCCATCCCATCCCGACTGTTGCCTCGTTGGAGGCGGGAAGGACCGTTATGGCCGAGGCGGCAGGCGCCAAAGGCACGCTTCTGGTCCTGATTTCGGGAGGAGCATCGGCTCTCGCCGAGGTGCCCGCTGGCGGAGTCTCGCTCACCGATCTGGCCTCGACTTATATGGTCCTCCTTCGCTCCGGTCTGCCGATCGAAGACATGAACACCGTTCGCCGACACCTGTCCGTCCTCAAGAACGGCGGTCTCCTGGCCGCGACCAGCGCACCGACGGTGACCCTTCTGATCGCTGACGTCGTAGGGGCCGACGTCACTGCCATCGGATCGGGGCCGACCCTCCCCGACTCGAGCACATCCGCCGACGCACTCGGTGTTGCCGCCAGAGCGGGAATCCTCGAAATGCTCCCTACTGGGGCGCTCGAGGCCCTTCGAACGAGCGCCGACCCGCCAACCCCGTCCGCTTCACATCGCTGGGCGATCGTCGCCGATGGGACCAGTGCGGTTCGGGCCGCCGCCGACTACCTGCAAATGAGCGGCTTCAACACCGAGGTCGACCCGAATCCTTTGACGGGCGAAGCGGCCGAGCAGGGCAGCCGAGTGGCCTTGGAGGCACCGCCGTCGATCATCACCGTGCGCCATGGCGAGACCGTTGTCGCAGTTCGCGGCGACAGCCCGGGAGGCCGCAACCAGCACGCCGCCCTCGCCGCTGCCCTGGCCCTCGATGGCCAGGTCGCGGTCTTCGCTGCCCTGGCCAGCGACGGTAGGGACGGGTTGACCGAGGCCGCCGGGGCGATCGTCGACGGCGAGACCTGTCAGCGGATAAGGGCCGCTGGTCTCGACCCGGAGGAATCGCTGGCGGGGTGCCGCTCGCACTTTGCCCTCGCCGCCTCAGGGGATCTGGTGGTCACCGGACCGACGGGTACCAACGTCGCCGACATCTGGTTGGCATGGCGAAAGCCGATGCCAACGGAGCCGATGCCAACGGAATCGAGCTACACGTTGACTTCGACGTAACGGGCTTCCTCGACTCCGGGCACCAGACGGAGCTTGGCGACCTGATCGTCGCTGAGCGGTTGGTCGAGGTTGAGACCCATCATGGCGGCGTCGTTGGTGACCCGGGAACGGCCCACGACCATGTTGGCGATGTTGACGCCGATGTCTCCCAGGAACTGACCGACCCGGCCGATCATGCCCGGGACGTCGGCGTTGCGAACGATCAGGAGATG
>DATLEZ010000064.1:0-8332 GCA_035525055.1 Acidimicrobiia bacterium
GGCTACGACGCTCATTACCAACCAATTGCCATACACAACGGAATCACCGTGACCCATGGGCGGACCCACGTCTACGATCCATCCAGCGGCGAAACCCGGCGCGTCTACGACAACATCTGGCTTCTTCGCTTTGGCTCAGATGGCCGGTGCTCTGAGTTCCATGAAGTGGTATTCGCCAATTCCTGAAGTCGCCTCTGGCTAGCGAGCTACCCGCGGTCAACGACCCATCACCCCAGACGTAGGCGAAGCTCGTAGCGTCCGGACTCGGGGTGAAGGTGACGGTCAACTTGGACGAATCCGTAGGCGGCGTAGAAAGGGCGAGCCACGACATTGTCTTCAAAGACGTCTAGCTCGAGTATCGGGCGACCTCGGCGGGCGTGGTCCATCAGGGCACGGCCGATCCCGCGACCCTGATAGTCCGGATCGACAAAGATGCCGCCGACTTCGTCACCGATAAGAGACAAAAAGCCGACGACCCGCCCATCTTGTTCGGCGACTGTGGTCTCGGCGATGGGCAGCCATTGTTCCTTAATTTGGCTCCGCTCAGTCTCGAGGAACTCCTCGGAAAGAAACCAGTGTGCAATTAGCGATGCCCGGTACCAGACCTCGAACAAGGATTCGAGGTCGTCTTCTGTATACGAGCGAATTACGTCCGGAAGTGCCATGTAGTTGCAAGACTTCGGACCGCGGAGCCTAACGAGACTCGAGAAGAGATCTTCGAGCTTTAATCCAACGTAAGGTTCACCAATGCCGTCAGTGATCCACAACCAGCAGCTGCCGAGGCTCCGTTCAACGAGGGATGGGCGAGATCGGGTGTGGAGTCGTCCATGGCGGTGAACTTGTCGCTGCCATCGAGATCAAGTCCATTCTCGGGTCATACGGCAACAACCTGAACAACAGAGCCGAAGAGGCGATTGGCAATGCTCAGGACCTACTCGAAGCTTACGGTGAGGGAAGATTCGGCGACGGCGCCCGCTCTCCGTGGCTTGGCTTCCTGTTTGTAATCCAAGATGACCAGAAATCGACGAGACCCGTTGGTACCAAGCATCCGCATTTCGAAGTCGAGGAGGTGTTCGACGGAGCCTCCTACCTAGACCGAGCTGTGATCTTGTGCCGCCGACTCGTCCAGAAGCGCCTCTACTCGGGCGCACGCGGTGCGTCCCGGTCAGGACGCGGGACGCCGAGGTGGAGCTCGCGCAGTTCGTCGATGATCGCCGCCACCTGCTCGGGGCCCCCGTCGCGAAGCAATTCGGCGCGGACGCGTAGGCGGCGCTCGCCGTGGCGGTGGGCGAGGCCCCAGTTGCCGAGCGCGACCATGACCGGGAGCACTTGGATGCCCTCCTCGGTGAGCGAGTACGCCGCCCGCTGCCCACGGCGGGCGGCGTCGCGGGTGAGCAGCCCGGCGGCCACGACCTGCTTGAGGCGGCTGGCGAGGATGTTGGTGGCGATGCCCTCCACCAGTTGCACATCGCAATTACCATCCCCCTCGGGAGGCAGCCATGTCCCAGGTCCGTGTCCACAACTTCTCGGTCTCCCTGGACGGCTTCGGGACCGGCGACGGCCTCACGTTCGACTCCCCATTCGGGCACGCCGGCCAACGTCTGCACGAGTGGTATTTCGCCACCCGCTTCTGGCGCTCGATGGTCGGCGACGCCGGTGGCACCACAGGCGTCGACCATTCCTTCGCCGAACGGATCAACCTCGGGTTCGGCGCCGAGATCATGGGCCGGGGCAAGTTCGGTCCGCAGACCGGCCCGTGGACCGATGTCGGCACCGACGAAGAGTGGCGCGGCTGGTGGGGACCAAACCCGCCGTTCCACACGCCGGTGTTCGTGCTCACGCACCACCCGCGCCCGTCAATCGAGATGGAGGGCGGCACCGTGTTCCACTTCGTCGACGCCACCCCGCAGGAGGCGCTTGACCTCGCCCGGAAGGCAGCCGGCGACCTCGACGTGCGCATCGGCGGTGGCCCGACTGTCGTCCGCGACTTCCTCGCTGCCGACCTCATCGACACCCTCCACGTCGTGCAGGTGCCGATCCTGCTCGGCCGCGGCGTACGCCTGTGGGACGGCGTCGAGGGTATCGAGGAGCGCTACGACATCGAGGCGGTCTCGTCACCGAGCGGCGTCACCCACCTGACCTTGACACGTCGATAACCGATCCCGCGGCGTCCAGTGAGGTCGCGACCGGTGTGCCACCGGCCAACATCCGAGGACGTCGACGTCCAGCTCAGGCCGGCCATATCTTCCGACCGCCTTCGGGAGGGACGATGTTGTTGACCGCCTGGCGCTCTTCGTCGGTGAAGGGTTGCCTCAGCCCCGCGGCTGCATTCGCTTCTGCTTGGCGGCGGTTTTTGGCACCAGGGATGACCGTGGACACCGTGGGGTTGTCGAGCACAAACCTTATTGCGAACCGAGCCAGGCTATCCCCCTCGGGCATCACCGAGCGTAGGGCTTCGACAACATCTAGGTCTGCGAGAAACTGCTTGTTCTGTTCAGGGTCAGTGACCCAAGCACGCCTGACATCGCCCTCGGGAAACGTATCGATGGCTGAGTATTTCCCAGTGAGAAGGCCCATAGCCAGAGGACCGCGAACGATCACTCCGATGCCGTTCTCTCGGCAGTAAGGAAGGATCTCGCGCTCAGCGGTCCGGTTGAGGATCGAGTAGTCGGTCTGGAGAACATCACAGTCTCCTTCGGCGTTGAACGTTCTCAAGTGGCCGAAGTCGCTGGTGCTAACTCCCCAGGCACGCACCTTTTCATCCTCTTTCAGCTTCCGGAAGCCTTCTATGAAGATCGGAGTGTTGGGTTCGGGATAGTCAATGTGGCACTGGATAACATCCACATAGTCTGTTCCGAGACGGCGGAGAGAGCCTTCGACACCCGCCACCAAGCGGGCGACGCTGTCGTATTGGGAGATGTCCCTCTCGTCGTCGTAGTCGATCCAGCCGATCTTGGTGGCGACGACGGATTCGGATCTGCGACCTTCCATAGCCCTGCCGAGCAGCTCTTCAGAGTGGCCCGCTCCGTAGACATCTGCTGTGTCGAAGAAGTTGACGCCTGCGTCACGAGCCGCATCGATCGCATCCAAACTCGCCTCGTCTTCGGTTGGACCCCATGCGTCGCCGCCTGCTGCCCACAACCCCAGTCCCACCTCCGACACCCGAAGGCCGCTGCGCGAACCAAGAGTGCGGCGTTTGATTACGGATTCCAAACCAAAGCCAAGAGTAGCGAATGACGACCCCGGCACGGGAGGCCCCCGCACCCATCCGGCTCGCGGCTTACTCAATCCCTGCGTAGTACGGATTCGAGAAGGGCCATGCCTCGTCGATCCACGTTGACAACGCCTCCCGAACGGCCGTATCCAACTCGGCACGACTCTGTCGCACCCATGAGCTGACGAACGCGTCGTGGTCCGGTCGGCGATCTGGATAGATATAGATGCAGCCGATGACATCGTCACCGTCGAGGATTGAGTAAGTGAAGCCCCTTCGCTCCTGGAAGTCCTTGGCGTGTCGGACCAGATCATCCAGGTTCGCTTCCAACGTCATGGCTACCGGCCAACCCGGCTCTTCCTGTTCACTGAATCCGGGAGTAGACCGGATGTGGTCGATGCTCGACATCCATGCAGCGTGGTCGCGCTCGTTGTGTTGCTCCCCCAACGGTTCCAGATGAAACTCGGACCAGGCGTAGGTATACGGGACTTCGAAGCTCGCTGGTACGAACGGATCTTCCATACAGCCGGACTCTATACCGGCGGGCTGGCGTCTCTGTCTGCATGCAATTCTTTCTCAATAGCTCTTAAAGTTCTCTTTCTCCTCTTGACCATCGAACTAGTGTTCGGTACAGTAGTGTTGTGGAAACGGGGAAACTGGCAACGGGGAAATTGGCAACGGGGAAATTGGCAACGGGGAAATTGGCTTCGATAGCGGGAGCGCTAGCCGCAGAAGACATCGGATATCTACCGGCCGAAGAGTTGGCCGCAGAAGTCATCGAACTACGCCGGGCGGTCGACCTGCTCAAAATGGCCTGGACCAGACGGGTAGCGCTCCTTGGGGAACGGGGCGCACTCAACCTCGAAGGTCAATCCGTCGGCTACGGCGTTCCTGAAGCATCGTTGCCGCTTACTTCCAGTACCGCTCGCGAAACAGGCTCTCGTCATGGCGGTCGCCGATGACCAAGAGGTGAGTCCCAGGTATAGCGGGAATTTCGGCGGTGCCGATAATCGCCCTCTCTTCGTTGTCCGTTACAGCCACGATGTGGCATCCCGTTTCCCTTGCCACCTTGGGGTCGTTGATCGGCCGACCGATCAGCTGGTTTGGTACAGGGACGGCAAAGATCTCGATGCCCTCGGTCAGAACGACGCGGTGATCCAGCCCGAGAGTGTTCCAGATGGAGGTGGCTCCCATGGCGGCATAGGAGAGAACACTGTCGGCTCCGGCGCGATGGAGGGTGGTGACGTTGCGCTCGTGAACGGCCCGGGCGATGATTTGCACGTCCGGTCGGAGGCGCCGGCAGTAGAGGGTGAGGTAGACGTTCATGTCGTCCTCGTGCGTGGTGACGAGGATGGCAGTGGCGTCATCGAGACCTGCGGCCTGTAGATTCTGAAGTTCGGCGGCGTCACCGTGGACTACTCGGTGATCACCGGTGACCCGGCCTTCCTCTCGCTCCACAATCGTATGGGGGACGCCGCTTTCGGCAAGTACCCGGGCGGCGGCACGACCTACCCGTCCCCCACCGAGGACGACGACCGACTCCTCCGCTTTCCTGGTAACCGAGAAGGACTGGTCATAGGCGGCAAGACCCTCATCACCGCCGCCCAAGATGAGGACCGTGTTGTTCGAGATCGGGGTACCAGGGTGAGGTGCTTGCACCTGTCCGTCCTCATAGACGGCAAGGACAGTGAGACCGCACCGCTCATCGATGCCCAGCTCCCTGAGGGTTCGACCCCTGTTGGAATTGTCATTGACCCGCGCTTCTGCAATACGGATCGAGCCGAACTCACCCACTACATGTGCCCTTCCAGCCGTTCCCAAGACCCGTCGGGCCATGGCAGCCCCGAGCAGGGTGGCGAGCTCGATCACCTGGTCGCAACCGGCGAGCTCGAGGACGTCCACGGAGGCTGAGGAGTCAGCGGTCGCCGAAATCGGGACATCATGGTTGATCTCTCGGACCGTGAAGGCGATGTTGGTGTTGGTGGTGTCGGCGTGAGTAGCAGCTACCAGAGATGCTCTCTCCACACCGGCGTTGCGGTAGGTGTTGGGATCGTCGAGCGGCCCGACCATGGCGCGATATCCGGCATCCTGAAGTTGGGCCGCGTCCTTGGGGTCGGTGGCGATGACCACATGGGGTACCTTCGAGCGTCGTGCCCGCGCGATCAGCGCCTGCGTCACCGAGTCGAGGCGGGTCACGACTATGTGCCCAGAAACGTCGTCAGGCACCCGTCGGGGCGCCCGGGCTTGCTCCCGCTGATCCATCCAGGGCGAGAAGATGAACTGGATTATTGCGAAAGGAAGTAGCACCAGGATGTAAAGCGCACCGCTCACCAGCACGAGCACCGAGAACAGGCGGCCACCGTCCGACTCGAAGGTGATATCCCCGAAGCCGAGGGTCGACATCGTTGTGAGTGTCCAATAGATACTGGTCGCCCAGCTGAAGACACGACCCTCGATGGCCATGATCTGATGGAATATGGCGCTATACGCCGCCACCATCGCCGCTAGCCCCAGGAACATCCACGCCACGACCCGGACATTCCATTGGCGCAGGGGAGCAGTCAACGAGCTGAGCAGGGCAGCCAGCCCTTTCACATCGTCATCCAATTTGAGGCGACCACCAGTTCCTCTCCTCGGGCCCAACCTCCGAGACTAGAATGGGGTCTCTCCACGGCCAACCCGGTGTGAGTGTAAGTCCAGTTGAACGTACACTCGCCCCAATGACCGAAAACGTCCCGCCCGATCCCAAAGAGATCCTCCATCGGTACCTCCGTCGCCAGCGCGACCACCTTCTCGCCAAGCTCGACGGGCTCGGGGAGCGCGACGTTCGCTGGCCCATGACACCCACGGGAACCAACCTCCTCGGGTTGATCAAACACTTTGCGAGCGTCCAGCTCGGCTACTTCGGTGAGGTGTTCGGTCGTCCCGTCAACCGGGAGTTCCCATGGATGGACGAGGGTTCCGAGATCAACGCTGACATGTGGGCTACTGCCGAGGAGACCCGTGACGAGATCATCAATCTCTATCAGTTCTCCTGCGCCCACGCCGACGAGACCATAGAGACGCTCGATATCGATTCGCCCGGAATGGTGCCTTGGTGGCCGCCCGAGCGTCGGCAAGTGAATCTCCACATGATCTTGGTGCACGTCACCGTCGAGGTGGCCCGGCATGCCGGTCACGCCGACATCATCCGCGAGATGATCGACGGTGCCGCCGGGAACAACGACGGCAACCTGCCAGAACTCACCCCCGAGGAGTGGAGCGCCTACCGCTCCAGGCTGGAGGGAGCTGCCACAGAGGCAGCCGCCCGCACCCCCTAACGCGGGTCATGCCAAGGTTGGCCTTGGGTGGGAGTCACTTGCCTAGCCTGCCCCGGTAAGGAGGCAACTTGGAGATCATCGACCGGCATTTCGCGGCAGAAAACGCCCACGACGTAGCGGCCACACTCGAAACCTATACAGATGACATCGTTTGGGATGACGTCACCCACCCCGATGCCCCGTTCCACGGGAAGACAGACGTCGGCAAGGTCTATTCGTCGATCATCGACGCCATCCCTGACGTCGTATTGACCTCTGTCAAACGCTTCCAGGGGGAAGACGGCCGTTTCGTAGTTGACGAGTCGATGCTCACGGGCCATGTCCATGGTGATTGGGCCGGCATGAACGGAGGCGGCGCACCCGTCGAGGTTCGGATCCTCCACATCTTCGAGATCCGCGATGGTCTGATCAGCTACGAGAACGCCTGGTTCGACGCCTCTGCGGTTCAGCGTCAGATCATCGCTTGGAAAGAACGCTCCCCTTGACTTTTTGGTAGCTGGTGCCCGGCCCTGGCGCTTTTCGGTAACTGACGACCGAGTACCGGGAGTCAGCTACCGAAAAGCCGGAAATGCGGGCGCCAGTGACCAAATTGGGGGCACGGCTGGCCTCAAGGCTGGCTCACCGCGTAAAGCTCCCAATCGTCAGAGATTCCCTTGAGCGCATGCCTGCCCTTGGAAGCGAAAACGAAGCCACTGCCCGCTACCAGATCTTTGACCGTCCGCGACACCATCACTTCGCCGGGGCCTGCCAGAGCGGCTATCCGAGCCGCCAAGTGGACGGCGACTCCCGCCACATCGCCGTCGACCATCTCCACCTCCCCGGTGTGGAGGCCACACCTCACCTCGATTCCCAATGGCGGCATCGCCCTGGTTATCGCCTGGGCGCAGTTGATGGCACGGGCCGGACCGTCAAAGGTGGCGATGAACCCGTCGCCGGTGGTGTTGACCTCCCGGCCTCGCCACTTATGAAGCTCGCCCCGGACGACGGCGTTGTGGCTTTCCAGCAACCCCGCCCAGACTCGGTCGCCCAGAGCCGCGGCCTGGTTGGTCGACGAGACGATATCAGTGAACATAACTGTGGCCAGGACTCGCTCCGGATCTCGGGAGGCTCGATGCCCGGTAATGAATTCTTCGATTTCGGCCAGCATCTGCTCTGAGTCACCCGCCCAGAAGAAGTGGTCGGCCCCGGGCAGCTCGATCAAACGGGCGTCGGGAATCTTGGAGGCGATGAAGCGGCCTTCGTCGATCTGGACGTCGGCATCGCCCTCTCGGTAGAGAAGGAGGGTCGGAACCCGAATGGCCGGAAGTACCGAGGTCAGATCCATGTGCGAATTCATTTTCAGAAGGGCTACCGCTGCCTGTGGGCTAGCCGCCAGACGCAGATAGCGGCCAACCCAATCGCGGAAGACGGGATCTGACGCTCGACTGGGTGCGACTTTCTCTATGTCGACGACACGTCCCCAGCTCTCTGCGATCTCTTCGATATGGGCGAGGCGCTCTTCCCAAGTGGGAGCCCAGGGATAGTCATCGGAGCGGATTCGCTTGACGTAGGAACCCGTCAGAATCAGTCCCTCGGTGCGGTTCGGGTAGGTGGCAGCAAAAAGGGCACACATATTGCCGCCTTCGGAATGGCCGAAAAGAGTGGCACGCTTCGAGCCAACCGCGTCCATCACCGCTCTGACATCGTCCATTCTGACTTCCAGCGTCGGGAGATTCTCGACATCGACAGCATCGGACAGGCCAGTGCCCCGCTTGTCGAAAATGATCAGTCGGGAAAAGGACGCCAGCCGCCGCAGGAA
>DATLEZ010000065.1:0-21502 GCA_035525055.1 Acidimicrobiia bacterium
GATCCTCGCCGTAGAGAAGCCGTACATCCTCCTCTTCGACACCGGCATCCTCGAGTTCTACCGGCAGGCGAACGTGAACTTCCCGTTCACCGACACCCTGTCGGGTCTGCAGTTCCTTTCGGGAATGCAGGGAACCGTACAGGCAGCCCGTTGATCCTGAAGGATCACTGATATGCGAGTTGGGGGACGGGGTTTGCCCGTCCCCCAACCGTCATTCGGGCGTAAACTCAACCGATCGACCGTTAAGCCTCGGCCGTTAAGGAGCGAACTGCGATGCTCAAGTATGTCGGCAAGCGCCTTATCCAGGGCCTTATTCTGTTGGCGCTTTTTCTCGCACTCCTGTACCTCTTACTGGAGGCCCAGCCCGGCGACATATCTCAGCAGCTGATTGCCAATCCTCAACTACCACCAGAAGCTCAAACGATGCTCCGGGAGCGACTCGGCTTGGACGAACCATTGCTCACTCGGACCTTCACCTACGTCATCAATTTCTTCCAGGGCGATCTCGGTTTGTCGTTTACCCAGTATCCGAACACGGTCGGCCAGCTGATCCTGGAACGACTTCCGCGCACCATAACTCTCTTCCTTACGGCGACTCTCCTTTCCTACTACCTCGGATTCGGGCTTGGAAAGGTCATGGCGTGGAAGCGGGGCCGGTCCTTCGAGACCGCCCTGACCCTTGCGGGCGTCGCCGGATACACAGTCTTCTATCCGTGGTTCGCCATTTTGATGCTGTGGTTCTTCGGGTTTGCGCTGAACTGGTTCCCGCTCGGGAAGTTCATCGACGTCGCCGAGTGGACCGGTGCCCCTGTTACCGCCAATCAACTCTTTATACAGATTCTGGTCACGGGGACAATCGCGAGCCTTTTGGTTCTAGCGATTCACATAGGGTCACGGCGCCTGCCGAGCGAAGATCTGGGTGGCAGGGTGCGTTCGATCGGTACCCCATTGATAATCGTCGCCTACCTCGCCTACTGGTGGTTCTCACCCAATCGAACCCTGGTCGGCGATCTCCTCCACCACACCGCCCTTCCGGTGATCACGCTCTCAATGGTGAACTTCGCCGGCGTGATGCTCCTCACACGATCGTCGATGCTCGAAACGTTGCGAGAGGATTACATCCTGACTGCCCGAGCCAAGGGTCTCACCGAACGGTCGATTCGTGACAACCACGCGGCCCGCAACGCCCTGCTTCCGGTTGTCACATCGCTGGTCCTCGCCCTTTCGTTCGTGATCGGTGGCGGGATTCTCACCGAGAGCATTTTCTCGTGGCCGGGTCTGGGTCAGATGCTCCTCAATGCGACCTTGCTTGAGGACATCCCACTGGCGACGGGCACGCTGGGAATCATCGGCATCTTGGCTCTAACCGGACACATCATCGCCGACATCGTCTACATGTACCTCGACCCCCGCATCCGCACCGCCCAATAAGGAGCAGGCAGTGGCAGACATCCTCACCGCTCCGCCGGTCCCATCAGATAGTGCGCCAGAGGCAGTTCTCAAGGAACCCCTGTGGAAGATCCGTCTCCGGCTGACCCGGCGCTCGGTCGCAGCGAACTGGCGGCTCTTTGTTGCCAACAAGATCGGCCTCATCGGGCTCGGCATGATTGGCGTGTTTGCTCTGATGGCCATCTCCCATCCGATCCTGATGTCAACCGTCTGGGATCCTGCGGTTTACAACCCGATCACCGGCTACCACGCGGTCAAGGTCGACAAATTGGTAGTCGAAGTTGTCAATGACCCGACCACCGAGGTCGATCTGTCCACGGCTCGGATCCAATCCAATCCCTTTATCGAAGTTGGAGACACCCTGTCGATTCCACAGCAGCCTGCGCCCCCGAGCCTCGGGGTGCGAGCCGGTACTAATCGAAACGGTGCGGAGGTCTCAGCCTCTCACATCCTCGGGACTGATCCTCTTGGCCGCGACATTCTCAGCCAGTTGTTGTATAGCACGCGGGCGGCCTTTTTCCTGGGGATGATCGCGGCTGTGGTGACCGTTTTCATTGCGACAGCGATTGGTTCGATCTCGGCCTACTTTGGCGGTTGGATTGATACGGTCCTGATGAGATTTGCCGACCTGATCCTGCTCGTTCCGCTGCTGCCGGTGTTGATCGTGGTATCGGGCCTCTTCAGCATAAGCCTTCCGCTCCTGGGACTTCTCATCGGACTCCTCGGCGGATTCGGGGGAACTGCGATCATCCTCAAGTCACAGGCGCTGCAGGTGTCGGTGAAACCGTTCATCGATGCCGCCCGTATCGCTGGGGGTGGCCACGCTCATCTGATCTTCCGACACATCGTGCCCAACGTGCTCCCGCTGTCGTTCCTGTACATGATGTTCACGGTCACGGAAGCAATTTCCCTCGAAGCGATCCTCTCCTTTCTCGGTCTCCTGTCGATCCCCATGAGCTGGGGGATCATGATCAACGTGGCCCAAACTCAGGGCTATTTCCTGTCCGGGACCGACTACTGGTGGCTTCTGATACCCGCCGGCCTGGCAGTGAGCCTGCTATGCGCATCTTTCTTCCTGGTTGGTCGGGCGATGGACGAAGTCGTCAACCCCAGGTTGCGTCAGCGATAGGCAGCGAGTATTTCGGGATCAGGGTGGGAAGGGATTAATAAACAGTGACTCAAAACGGACGACCGCTTCTCGAAGTCGATGGCTTGGTCATGCGCTATCAGACGAAGAAGGGCGAGGTTTCGGCAATCGAGAACGTCAGCTTCACTCTGCACCAGGGCGAGTCACTAGGGTTGGTAGGGGAGTCGGGCTGCGGGAAGACATCGATTGCGATGTCCCTGATGGGCCTGGCGGCAGATAACGCTCGCTACCACGCAGGCGAGATACGACTGAACGGCGAGAACCTTTTGGCCCTGGATGAGAACGCCATGCGGAAACGCAGATGGAAGTCGATCTCGATGGTGTTCCAAGGGGCAATGAATTCGTGGAACCCCGTCTACAAGGTTGGGGACCAGATCAGGGAGGCGATCGATCTCCATTTCAATCCTCGTCTCAGCGAGGCAGCCTCGAAGGACCGGATGGTCCGCCTGTTTGAGATGGTGGGGCTCAACCCGTCAATGCTCGCTCGCTACCCCCATGAGTTCTCTGGCGGGATGAGACAGCGGGCGGTGATCGCTATGGCGCTCTCCTGCGACCCCAAGCTGATCATCGCCGACGAGCCGACGACGGCGTTGGACGTCATCGTCCAGGACCAGATCCTCAAGGAGTTGAAGAAGATCCAGGATCAGCTCGGGATGTCGTTGATCTACATCTCTCACGACATCGCCGTCATTGCCGAGGTCACCGACACCATCGGGGTGATGTATGCCGGCAAGCTCGTCGAATACGGTTCAACCCTCGAAGTGTTTCAGCGCCCTCGTCACCCCTACGCCTATCTCCTGCTCAGTTCGACCCCTTCGATCACGGGGCCCCGACGCAAGCTGGCTCCGCTCGAGGGAGAGCCTCCCAACCTGCTTGATCCCCCGACGGGATGCCGGTTCCATCCTCGCTGTCCCTTCGCAAGCGAGAAGTGTGCCGTCGACGAACCACCACTCGAGGACCTCGGTGGGGGCCACAAGGTGGCTTGCTGGCACTGGGACAGGGTGCCGGTGACGATCGGGGCATCAGCATGAGTCAGCCGCTTCTAAAGGTAGACAGCCTCAGCAAACTCTTTCCCGTGAACCGCGGGCTGTTTCGCAAGCCCGTCGATTTTGTCCATGCTGTCGATGGGGTCAGCTTCGAGATCGGTGCTGGTGAGTCGCTGGGCCTGGTGGGCGAGTCTGGTTGCGGCAAATCGACCACCGGTCGGATGCTGACCAGGCTCATGGAGGCAACCGGCGGGCAGATTCTGCTGGCCGACAACGGCTCGCTGGTTGACGTCGCCCACATCAACCGGGAGGGCATGCGCACCTTCCGGCGGCGGGTGCAAATGATCTTTCAGGATCCTTACGAGTCGATGAACCCACGCCGGACCATCTATGACACCGTGGCAGAGCCGTTGACTGTCCAGAAACTCGGCACCGTCACCGAACGGGAAGTCAAGGTCGCAGCCTTGCTCAAGCTGGTCGGGCTCTCCCCGCCCGAGACGTTCATGTTCCGCTACCCCCATGAGCTGTCCGGAGGCCAGCGACAGCGGGTGGCGATCGCCCGGGCCCTTGTGATCGACCCCTCGTTTGTGGTGGCCGACGAGCCCACTTCGATGCTGGACGTCAGCATCCGCATCTCGATCATGGATCTGATGCTCAACCTGGGGAGCGAATTCGGCGTTTCCTACCTTTACATCACCCACGACCTGGCCGTAGCCCGGTACATGTGCGATCGGATCGCCGTCATGTACCTCGGCAAGATTGTGGAGATCGCCGACTCAGAGGAGCTTCTGGCGAATCCGCTCCATCCCTACACCAAGGCGCTTCTCTCAGCAGTTCCCGTTCCAGACCCTTCGATCAAGCGGGCACCTGTCGAAATCAAGGGGGGCATCGGCAAGGCCATCAACCCCCCGCCCCTATGTCGTTTCGTAGAGCGATGCCCGATGGCCACCGATATCTGTCATCAGTTTGATCACCCGCCTTTGGAAGACAAGGGCAATGGCCACTACGTGGCGTGCCACCTGGTTGATGTAGGTGCTGCGTAGCAGGGGAGTTGTGGGTGGTGAGTCATGAGTGGTGAGTCGGAAACCCACCACCCACCACCCATTACCCACAACTCCTGGCTCACCGTTCCCAATCTTGTCTCCGGCCTTCGAGTCTTGGCCGTGCCGTATTTTTGGTACGTCCTACTCGGGCAGGACCGTGTCGGGGTGGCGGCGGCGCTCATATTCGTGATCGGTTCGACCGATTGGATCGACGGCTATTTAGCCCGTCGCCTCAACCAGATCTCTGAGTTCGGCAAGTTTCTCGACCCCCTGGCCGACCGGCTGATGATCGCCTCCGCCTTGGTGGCCGGACTGTTGGCCGGGGTCCTACCAGGGGTGATCGGCTGGCCCTTGCTGGTTCGTGAGGTGCTGGTCGGTATCGGGACCCTGATCCTGGCTGGAAAGGGGCTGGGGACGCTCGAAGTTCGCTGGCTCGGCAAGGCAGCGACGTTCGCCCTTTACGGTGCGATTCCGTCGTTTTACCTCGTCTCGGCCGGGATCGTGCCGTGGCTTTTCGGTCCGCCGGCCTGGATCGCGGGCGGCGTCGGGCTGATCTTGTACTGGTATGTCGGGTGGCAGTACATCGGTGACATCTGGGGCAAGTTACGCTCGGTAGAGTCCCCTCCCGGCACCCCGCCGGCGAGTCCGAAGGAAGGCTGATGCTGATTCCCGACAACCTGAAATACACATCCGAACACGAGTGGGTCGAGTTGTTGGGGGAGAATCGGATCCGGGTCGGGATCACGGACTACGCCCAGGATGCCCTCGGTGATGTCGTATTCGTCCAACTCCCGAAGCTCGACAGCCAACTGACAAACCATGCCCTCATGGCGGAAGTGGAATCCACCAAGTCGGTGGCAGAGGTATATGCGCCCGCCCCCGGAACCGTGTCGGAGGTGAATCAGGAACTCTCGACTCGTCCCGAACTCATCAACCACGAGCCTTACGGTGCCGGTTGGTTTTGCGTGTTGACCGTGGAGGATGGCGCTGCACTCGATGGCTTGCTGGACCCCGAGGCCTATCGGTCGCTCACGGAGTGAGCTGAGTAACCCAGTAGGCAGCCAGATCCTGCGGCCCGTCTGCGCTCCTCTTGCTTCTGCCCAATGCTTACTGCTTACTTCTTACTTCGACAGTCTTTCGGTCCCAGGCAGCATCTACCATTGGCTCATGCAGTGTCCCCGGTGCGATACCGTGGTCGCGGCGGAGGCCGCTACCTGTCCCTCTTGTGGGTTTGTGCTCGATACCGAGCCAACAGTCGCTTATGTCGAGCTGCCGGACCCCGAGCATCCACTGTCACCAGAGGAGGCCGCCGCGGTGGATGGGATTACGGGCTGGGCCCTCGTCGTCGAGAAAGGGCCTCGGGCAGGGCTGACGTTCATGCTCGGCCCCGGGGAGATCGCCGTGGGACGCCACCCCGATTCCGACATCGTTCTCGACGACGTAACAGTGTCACGTCAACATTGCCGCTTCGACACCCAACATGAAACACTGCAAGTGGAGGACCTGGGTTCGACCAACGGAACCTACGTCAACGATGCCCGGGTTGATACCGCCACTCTTAATCCTGGCGACGAGGTGATGATCGGCCGCTTCCAGTTCCTCGTGGCCCGGGGCGATGGTTGAAGAACCGCTTTCCATCGGCGACGTCATCAACCTCCTGCGTGACGACTTCCCCGACGTTTCTGTTTCGAAGATTCGTTTCCTCGAGGCTCAGGGGCTCATAAGCCCGGCGCGATCGACTGCGGGCTATCGCCAGTTCGGGCCCGTTGAGATCAAACGCCTTCAATACATCCTCGGTCTGCAGCGGGATCATTTCCTGCCTCTCAAGGTGATCAAGTCGAAACTCACACTTTGGGAGCGGGGCGAAGATCAGGGGTTCGGCCATGGCGAGCCGCCCGCGATCGACCCTGAGAGGGAGCCGCTGACCAGACACGACCTGGTGCGCCGCAGCGGCCTCTCTTCATTGGAGCTCGAGGCCCTGGTCGCCCACGGTCTCATTACCGCTGTGGAAAACACCTCCGGCGAGCTCTACCCGGGCTGGGCCCTCCCGGTAGGGATCGAAGCCAGACAATTGCTGGAGCTGGGTTTCGAGCCACGCCACCTGCGTCAGGTGCGGTTGGCCGTCGAAAGGGAAGCCGACATGCTCGGTCAGTTGCTGGGGCCACCGTTGGGGTCGGCCCAGAACGAAGTTCGGTCTCGGGCGCAACAGTCCCTGGAGGACGGCACCGAGGCGGTTGCCTCGCTCCACCGGATTCTGTTGGGCGCCCGGCTTGGTGAGATGCTCGCCGAATGAGTCGTCGACGAAGCGGATCGGTAGGGGTGGTTTCGTTGCTGACGGCCGCCGCTCTCCTGGCAGGCATCCCGGCGGGTGCCGCGTCCGTACCGCTTGACCCGTTGCCTCCCCGGCCTGGGCGGCTGGTCGCACCTCCTCCTGACGTCACGGCGCTGTCCTGGGTCTTATTCGATGAGTCGGCGGACTGGCTCATCGCCTCCCAGGAGCCCGACGCCCAGCGACCGCTGGCCTCCACTACGAAGATGATGACGGCGCTGATCGCTGCCGAGAGATCCAGTTTTGATGACCTGGTCACTGTGTCCGAAAGCGCTGCCGAAGCGGGTGAAGCCGAGATCGGTCTCGTGGCCGGCGAGACCGTGGGGATGGGCGATCTGGTTTCAGCCATCCTGATTCGGTCGGCCAACGACGCTGCCGCGGCCATCGCCGATCATGTCGCTGGGTCAATTGAGGGCTTTGCCGACCTCATGAACGAGAAGGCAGCTGAGCTGGACCTAACCAACAGCCACTTCGTCAACCCCCACGGGCTCGACTCTCCCGAGCACTATTCTTCGGCCGCCGACCTTTTGGAGATGGCACGAGCAGTACTGGCCAATCCGCAACTTGCGGCGATGGTGCAGTCGACTTCGATTGACTTTCCCACTGCTCCCGACGGGACGTTGCGAGGCGGACCCTCAACCAACAGCTTGCTCGACACCTACGACGGCGCGATCGGGGTCAAGACCGGGTTCACTTTGCAGGCGTCGCTCGTGCTCGCGGCGGCGGCCGAGCGAGACGGCCGGCGGTTGCTCGTTGTGGTGATGGGCTCAGAAGGAGTTGGCGGCCACTTTGCCGACGCGTCGGCTCTGCTGGACTACGGGTTCTCCGAAGGTGCCATTCAGCCCTCCCTTGAGAACGCGCTGGCCGTGGTCCGGTTGCAACGAGCTGCGCGTATCGAGACGCTTACCTGGCTGGCCGCGTCAGGCCTCCTCGCGGCTGACTCTGCACCGGCCGTCAGGATCGAAGTCCTGAATCGCGGAGTTTCGGAGCTGCCGGGGTGGAAAGAAGCGCTTTCGTGGGTGCCTCGATACTGGGCATGGCTTTCCGGTGACGGCTGAGTCCCCGGCGACAGAGGTCATCACGGCCTCTGAGCTCGCCGATCGAGTAGCCGAGTTGGGTGCGGCGATCAGCGAGGACTACCGGAGTCGACGCCCGATTTTGGTCGCGATGCTTGTTGGAGCTCTACCGTTTCTGGCCGATCTGGTTCGGAGCATTTCGGTCCCCCTCGATGTCGACTTCCTGGCGCTCTCGCGATTCGGCGAAGGCGGGAGGCTTCGGGTGGTGCTGGACACAGCCGAGAATCTGTCCGGTCGTGACGTGATCATCGTCGAAGACATCGTTGACACCGGATTGAGCTTGACGGTGTTGAGGAGAATGATCACGGATAGGGGAGCGGCTTCGGTGGCAACCGTCTCGCTCCTTGACAAGGTGCCGCGACGGGTGGTGGCGGTTCCGATCGAGTACCGGGGCTTCGAGGTAGGCGACGAGTACCTGATCGGCTACGGGTTGGACCACGATGGCTGGTTTCGCAATCTTCCCTCGATCTGGGCCGTGCTCGATCTGGGAGGGTTTCAGGAACGCCGGGAGGAAACTGCCCGATTGGTGTATGGCAACCGGTGATAACCTGGCTCAATGAGCGGCAACGGCGACCGCATCGCTATGGAAATAGTGGGGGTCCGTGTAGAGCTGCCGTCGAACACGCCCATCGTTCTGCTGCGGGAGCGCAGCGGCACCCGTTACCTACCGATCTGGATCGGTGCCCCCGAGGCGCAGGCAATAGCAGCGGCCCTTGAAGGCATCGACCCGCCTCGTCCACAGACGCACGATCTTCTGAGGTTGGTGGTCGAGACTCTCGGGGCCGAAGTTGATCGGGTCGATGTGGTCGAGCTCCGCAACAACATCTACTACGCCGACCTCGTGATGAAACGAGCCGGGGAGTCGTTCCATCTTTCGAGCCGGCCGTCGGATGCAATCGCCCTCGCCGTTCGAGCCCAGGCGCCGGTCTTCGTCGCCACCCAGGTGCTTACCGATGCCGGAATCGAGATCCCGGAGAACTCCGAGGAAGAAGAAATCGAACGATTCCGGGAAATGCTGGAAGACGTAACGGTGGAAGACTTCCTGAAGGAAGAAGGCGACGCCGACGGATAGTCCGTTTGAGGAGGACTGACTCCTCGTTTTACGTTTTTCCGTTCTACGTGGCCGATTACGTTGATACGCGTGGGTTTTGGCTTGAGACGTATTACGTACCACGTAAAACGTAGAACGCTGGTCTTTTCCACAGGTTGTTGACAACTTGGCTTCGCCGTCACTAGCTTGCCGACACCAGCGGAATTACGGACCTGTAAGCCCTTTGCCGAATGACGGTCTTCAAGGACCTCGGGGGGCCTAACCTGAAGGGACCATCGTGACCACAGAAGCCATGTCGATCCACCTCGGATACCGGGCGCCTCTGGTTTGCCGTCTGGTGGGAATCAGCTATCGCCAGCTTGATTATTGGGCTCGCACCGATTTGATCAAGCCCTCAGTCCAGGATGCCCGCGGATCCGGTTCGCAACGCCTTTATTCGTTCCCCGACGTTGTCCAACTCAAAGTGATCAAGCGACTACTCGATGCCGGGATGAGTCTGAAGAAGATTCGTCAAGCCGTCGAGATACTCCGCCAGCAACTGCGCTCCGAGCGCCCCCTTGCCGATGTCACTCTTCTTTCGGACGGTTCGACGATCTATGCCGCCACCAGCCCCGACGAAGTGGTGGATGTGTTCCGCCGGGGACAGGGTGTATTCGGCATCGCAGTGGGGCCGGTGCAGGACGAGCTCGAAGGTGAGCTGCACGACCTGTTCCCTGAGTTCGAGGGGGAATCAATCGCTAAGGCGGAGGCTACCTGAACCCGGCCTTAGATCCCTTCGAGCGGGACAGTCCCCGCGGCCTCCCGTTTGCCCACAACAGTGAGCGTCAGTTCGCGTTACTTCTAGACTTCTACGGCATCCCCTGGTTTTACGAGCCGCGAGCCTTCCCGATCGCCTGGGACGGCGACGCTCGACCGAGGCAGCACTTCACGCCGGATTTCTTCCTGCCCGATGACGTCCTCTACATCGAGATAACCACCATGAGCCAGAAGCTGGTCACGAAGAAGAACGCCAAAGTCCGCTTGCTCCGCCAGCTCTACCCGGATGTGCGGTGCAAGATCTTCTATCAGAGGGACTACCTGAACCTGGTCGAGAAGTACGGACTTGAAGACCCGGACAACCTGTCCTCGCCATCGGTCCCCAATCGCCTCCCGGGTCCGCTTCAGGTCGTTCGCCTTGATCATCGTGGAGACGAGACGCCTGCTGGATGAGCGAACCCAGTAGTCGTTCACCCCTTCATTCTCTAAACGAAAAGCTCGGTGCCCGCTTCGTCGACTTCGGCGGGTGGGAGATGCCGGTGCAGTACGAGTCGGTGCTCACCGAGCACAAGGCGGTCAGGTCCTCGGCAGCGTGGTTTGACGTGTCTCATCTGGGCCGATTCCTTTGGCGAGGAGTGGGGGCGTCGGCAGCACTCAACCGCTTGTTGACCAACGATGTCACGTTGATCGAGCCCGGCAGGACGCAGTACACCCTCTGTCTCACCGAGGACGGCGGGATCGTTGACGATCTCCTCGTCTGGCAATGGGACGACGAGTTCTATTGGGTCTTGCCCAACGCCACAACCCACACCGCGATGATGGCAAGGTTCGCAGGCTCGTTTCCGCGTATTGAGATCGAGGACCTGCGGACGGCTACGGCCATGGTGGCGGTCCAGGGCCCCGAGGCGCCGGCGGCGCTGGAAGCAGCCATCGGCGTAGTGCCCAAGCGGTTCCGGACGTACAGGGCCCCTCTGGGCTCGTCGATGGTCCATCTGGCGGGTACCGGGTACACCGGAGAGAGAGGCGGGGAGGTGGTGGCGGATCCGGAGACGGCTGCCGGGCTTCTCGAAGCCCTCGGGCGGCTCGGCGTGAAGCCAGCGGGTTTAGGTGCGCGTGACACCCTGCGTCTCGAGGCTGGCCTCCTACTCGCCGGCCAGGACTTCGACACGCAAAACAACCCGATGGAGGCGGGGCTCGACTTCGCCGTTTCGTGGAACCATGAATTCGTAGGGAAAGCGGCCCTAGAGGCCCTCCGTGAGGCTGGCCCCGCCAAGAAGCTCGCGGCCTTCACTCTGCCCGGTCGGACAATTCCACGTCACGGTTACAAGTTGCGGAGCAGTGGTTCCAGCGGGATCGTTACCTCCGGCAACTTCAGCCCCATGCTCGAGTGCGGCATCGGTCTTGGCTACCTATCACCGCCATCGCAGGCGGACGTGTTCGAGGTCGAGATTCGGGGGAATTGGGAGCAAGCTCGTCGCGTCGAGTTGCCGTTCCTCAAGAGGTGAATGCTGACTTCACCGGGGAGAGCCTGCCGCTGCCTCCCGGAGTCGAGATCCCACCCAGATTCAGCCTCGACTTCCCGGGACCCGTTTGGTTGTCCCCGGTCGCCAGTCATCGCCTGACCGGGCTGGGAAGCACCGACGGTCATCTGGTTGTCGGTGGACGGACCGTCTGGGTCAGGTCGGGCGTCGCTCCCTCCGCGATCGTTGCGTCGCACCCGAACCGGCTCGGGTCAGCCGAGGGTCTGGCGGCGTTGGCCGATCTCGCCGGACAACTTGGAGCCACCGCCTACGTCGATGTTGACCCTTTCCTTGCCGGCGTGGTCGAACTGCCGGCCCTGATCGCGCCGATTGTCCACTGGCCCGAAGCCTCCACCGATTCTGTGACGCTGGCCGCAACTCGGGCCCGGCAGGCCGCCGACGCCTTGCGCCGGCGGCTGGCGCAGATCCCAGGCATCGCGTTTCCCATTGAGTGGCCTTTTGGGCGAACGGTCACGGTGGTTCTTCCGATTCCGGCCACCCGCGTCATCGACGCCCTGGCGGAAGCCGGTGCCGGTTTGAGCGCCGTCGAACTCTGGGAGGGGGGTCTGTCATTGACCCTCGGGTGGTGGCACAATCGTCGCCAGATCGACGCTCTGGCGGCTGCCGTCGCTGCCATCGTCGCCGGTTGCCCTCCGGCCCCGGTGCCTCCCGACCGGTTTGACCGGATTCCCGACGACTTGCCGCTCCGCCGCCTCGATACGATCCCCTTCTTGTGACACCCAAATGGCCAAAGACCTGGGACCTCTACGGTGGGTCAACCGTCACAAGAACGGAGAAAGGACCTCGATGATCGTAAGTGTCGCCCATCCCGAGCCAAGTCCCGACGGCGGGGCCCAACTGATCCGTGACTGGGATCCGGTGGGGGAGATCAAAGCCGACATCGTTCTGGTGCACGGCATCGGTGAGCACTCGGGCCGGTATGGCCGAACGGGGTCGCTGCTGGCCGAGGCCGGATACCGTGTCAGGGGTTTTGACCTGGTGGGCTTCGGCGCCTCCTCTGGTGAGAGAGCGGATATTGCCCGGTGGAGCCTCTACCTTGATCAGCTCGAAGGCAATCTCCAATCGGTCAGGACCGAAGGCCGACCGGTCATCCTCATGGGCCATTCCATGGGGGGCCTGATTGCGCTGGACTACGCCCTCGCCGAGCGCCCTCGTCCGGACTTGCTGATCCTGTCGAGTCCGGCCCTCGGCGGTGGCAAAGGCTGGCAGCGATCCGTGGCGCCCACCCTGGCAAGGCTGTTCCCGACCCTCCCGGCGCCAACCACGGTTAAGGGTGATCAACTTTCCCGGGACCCCAGAGTCGGCGAGGCCTATTTTGCGGATCCACTGGTCTTGACCAAAGCGTCGGCCCGCCTGGGCGCATCGATATTTTCCACCCAGGACCGCCTTCGCTCCGCACTCGGCGGGCTCAAGATCCCGACGCTCGTGATTCACGGGGGTCAGGACACCCTTGTCCCGACCGCTTCATCCGAGATCCTGACTTCGGTCGAGGGATTGGTGCGCCGGGTCTTCCCGGACCTGCGTCATGAGACCCTGAACGAACCGGAAGGTCCCGAAGTTGTCGCCGAGATCATCGATTGGATCGCGTCGAAGACGTCGTAATCTGAGACAGTGCGTCGGGCCTTTGGTCTCTCCCTTTTGGTGGTTCTGGTAACGGCCTGCGCCGGCCAGGAGCCGCCGCCCCGCACACCTCTACCGGACGCGGCCCAGGTGGTTCCTCGACCCGTGTCGTGCGGCTTTCAGGTGGGGGAGGGGCTCGGTGTGAATATCGACGATGTCATTCCCGACTCGGGGGCTGATGGGGTTCTGGTGATCGGCGACCGTTTGGTGGCGGTCAACGGAGAGGGCATCGCCAATGCCGACCAACTCCGCGAGGCCCTGGGCCGCCAGGAAATCGGCGATACCGTGAGGATCGACGTAATCCGCGGAGGCGAGGAGGTCACGACCGACATCCTGCTGGGGCCCAATCCCGATGCCCCGGAGCGGCCGATGCTCGGTGTGTTGATCGTCACCGCCTTCGACCGACTCGAACCCGACGAAGTCGGGACTGATATCGAAATCGGTGCCCTGGCCCGGGCTGTCGGCATCGGCCCCTCGGTTTACGTTCTCGATCCAGTCGCCGGAAACTGGGCATCACTCGGAGTGGCAGTCCCAGATCAGGCATGGGCTGCGGCCGGCCAAGCGATTCTGACGCTCGAGAACGCAACAACTCCTGATTCGGCCCTGGTCGACACCGTTAGCGGCGACCGGCTGGTCTTCGATCTGGGGGATTGGTGGGCGGTCAATATCCTTGGCAGCCTCGGATCGGACACGGTCTTGTCCGTGGCCCGCCCGGTTCCGGGCGAGACCTCGTTGGTCGAGGTCGCGGTGGTGGTTATCGACTTCCACGAGAGGGCGGTCGAATGGATCTGGCGAATCGATCAGCCGATCGGCGTTCCGGTGGCAGCGTTCCCTTCTCCGGACGGTGCGCGCCTCTTGATCGCCGGTCAGGACCAGGAAGATGACCTCCTGCGCTACACGGTTCTCTCCGCTGCCGACGGGCTCCCGATGGCGAACTTAGACACCCTGTCCGGGGCTGAAGGGACGGCCGCCCTCGGCTGGTTTGACGACCAGTCGTTCCTGGTGTCGACCGGCACCGGCAGCCTCCTGATCGTTGACGCCGCGAGCGGCGTGACCAGCGAAGCCGCCCTGCCCGCCGTGGTGGGTCAAGTGACTCGGCTGACGACGGTCGGCGACGGTGCTCACCTTCTGGCCGAGAGTGGCAGCAGCCTCATCAAGCTGGACCTGAGCGGGACCACCGAGATCCGCACTCTGGCCGACCACTGCCAGGTTGGCGTCATCGGTAGCCTGGGCTGGGCCGCCGTCGGGTAGCGGCAAAACCAGCCTGTGATACCCCGATTTGGCCAAACTGAGTCGTCTAGGACTCTGCGTCGAGCGCTTCGGCCTTGGGGTCGTCCTCGGACACGTGACCATTGGCACCCTCGGCCTCGGGATGGCCATTGGTACCTTCGGCCTCGGTACGGCCGTTGACGCCGACCAATCGACGAGCCAGGGCTTCCTCTCGCCGTTTTGCGCCGACCTCGTCGGTTACCGCCTGCCAGCCGGAAGGTTGCCGCATAGCCCGTTCGCCTGGCGGACTCCCCATGATCTCGGATACCTCATCTCCCGAAATCGTCTTCTTCTCTTCGAGGATCGCGGCAAGCGCGAGAATCTCATGGCGATGCTCGTCGAGCAAAGCCCAGGTGCGCTCGTAAAGCTCATTGAGGCGAGTGTCGACGTGCTCACGTCGCCGGGCAACAGTTGCGGCGGCCGGATTGCCGGATTGGCCCATGCCGGTTTCGTTGACGGTAAACGAAATCAGCTGGTCACCCATCCCCCAGACGCCCTCCATGAAGGCCGCGACGGCAGTGGCGTTGCGAAGGTCGCCGGTCACACCGGAGGAGTTGTCGTCGCCGAAGAACATCCGCTCGCCGGCGAGTGAAGCTAGCGACACCATGATGTCGACTTCAAACTCTGACTTCCATTGGGTGAAACGGTCCTCGGCCAGGAGATTTTTCACCATCCCGCCGGTGTCGCCGTGGCGTTCGATCGTCACCAAATCGATCGCCATGTGCTTGCGCATCGTATGGGCGACGACCGCGTGTGATGCCTCATGGACTGCAACTGCATGTCGTTCGCGCTGGATGTAATCAGCATCGTCGGGAGGCCCTAGTTCTTTCAGAGCCTTCGCCTTCCAGATGTCTACCCACTGGATCGACTCTCTGTCCTCTCTGATTGCCTGGATCAAAGCTTCGTTGACGAGGTCCTTGATCTTGGCGCCGGAGTAGTAGGGGGTGACCACAGCCAGCTTCTCGATCTCCTCGTCGGTCAGGCTGTGGCTTACCCTGTTGAGATATCCCTGCAGGGTCTGGCGACGGCCCTCCTTGGAGGGATAGCCCATCTTGTAGATCCGATCGATGCGCCCCGGCCGCAGCATCGCCTCATCGAGGGCGTTGGGCATGTTGGTCGCCATCATGTGCAGGATCCGATACTTGGGCGGCGGCTTCGGTCGGAAGCCCAGGAGCTTGCGGATCTTGTTGCTCAGGCCCCTAGGCTTGGTGAGGCCGTTCATCGAGGTCAACAGCGCCTGGAGGGTGCCCATACCTCCGCCTCCGCCCATGCCGGCCATCATCACCCGGTCGCGTAGTCGGCGGGGTGGAGCTTCCTCGGTTTGGGAGTCAACACCCTCAATTCCGCTCAGAATGGTCGATTGGGCGTGAGGCGATAGGAATGAGAACCCGTTGCAGCTCAACCCGGCGACGTGTCGCGCGAGCATCCCGGCCTGTCCCATTCCCAGTCCGGGACTACCCATACCTCCGCGGCTTCCTAGAGCGTCGGCTTCGTCGAAGAAAACGATTACGCCGCCATGGCGCAGGGAGAGCTTGCGGAGCTTGCGGTATAGCGATTTGACCTTGAGCACCCCGACACCCATGAACATGTTGATGAAGGCGCCGGGATCCACGAAGACATAGGGTCTTCCGGTCTCGCCGGCGATCGCCTCTGCGAGCAGGGTCTTGCCGGTACCTGGAGGACCCCAGAGGAGGATGCCGCCGGGAATGTACCCACCCTTGCTTTCAATCTCATCGGGCTTCTCGAGAAAGGCGATGTTCTCCTTGATGAGGCGTACGACATGATCCTGCCCCCAGACGTCGGAAAATCGAGTCTTGATCTCCTCGGGCATGATGATGTCGGTGCCGCCGCGGGAGAGGAACCAGAAGATCATCGCGAATTGCCCGACGATGATGAACAGGTACATCACCATCCGCAGGACCTCGGGGTTGGTGATGAAGCCAATCAATAGACGTGGTGCTTCGACAATCGCCTGGGTCGGGCTGGAGACTTCTGCCACGAGATAGGTGACGGCCACCGAGTAGATCCCGATGATGATGATCCAGCGGACTAGTCGTCCAACCCTGAATCGAGTCCACGGCTTGAAGTGATCTAACCCGCTCTCGACAGAGCCGAAAACGCTCTGTTGCCAAAAGTAGTGGTAGCGAGCGTTCTGCTCGGAGATGCGGTAGTGGATTTGGCGAATCACCTCAAGCGCAAAGAGGATCGCAACGATGCGGCCGACCGTGCCACCGAGAAATTCGTTCAAGGCAGCTCTAACTGTCACGAAGGGCGGCTGCACCTGGCTGCCAACTGCTGCCGTCGTTATTACGGAGAGAATGACAAGGAACTTGATCCTGTCCCAGGTATCCGCCTTCCGGCGGTACTTGTTCAGGACGCTTTCTTGTTGACCAGCCACGAATCCACCACCCTCTCGATTTCGGCCTGGTTTGTTATGTAACAGGCTCGCGAACAACCGGCCACTATTGAGTACATGCGGTTGTCTGCCGGGTCTGTTACTGAAATCAAATAAGCGATCCCCACCTCGGCCCCGGTCTCATCGACATACGAGACCAAGACGCGGACACCGTCATAGCCATCACCGAAGCTGAAATCCTCACGGACGTGCTCCTGGGAGTCGAGGAACTGGAAGTACGGGAGGACCGATTGACTCAAGGCGGCCCGATTCAGGTATTGGCGCTCGATGTCGCCCACGGTCCTGACCGACATTGCGCCGATGGGAAAATCGACTACCGCCAGCGGATTGGTGATGTTCGACACATTCCGTGCTGGGGCGCCATCGAAGGCGAGCGAGGATACGGCCGGATAATCAAAGCCTTGGTACGGCTCTGCGAAAGGGACATCTTCGAGTGCGCTCAGTTCGGCGATCTCATAGGTGTGCCACTCGGTCGGCAAGTTGACAAGAGAGAGCTTGTCAGGGTCCGTATACGAGACGACATCGCTTGCGCCGGAACCGCAAGCGGCGACGACCACGGCGAGTGGAGCGATTGCGATCATGAGCCGGCGTCGCATTAGTACCCCAGGATACGGCAAGAGCATAAATATCGGTTCAATTCAGCGAAGATCGAAGGCACGTTTTGTTATGCCAGGATTGGGATTGTGATGTCAGAGAATGCGCGAGATCTAGCAGCCGGAACCCTGCTGGTGGCTTCCCCGTTGCTGATGGACCCCAACTTCTATCGGACGGTTGTCTTGGTGCTTCAGCACGACGATGACGGCGCCGTCGGCGTTGTCCTCAACCGGCCCAGCGAGGAACCGGTCGAGAGCCACCTCCCGGAGTGGGCGCGGCGGTTGGAGGACCCGCCTGTGGTCTTCGTGGGAGGACCGGTCGATCGGGCCGTGGCGATCGGACTGGTTCGGTCCGATCGCCCCACTGAGCCAACGCCGCTGGTGGGGATTGGAATGGTGGATCTCGGCAGCGACCCGGCCGCAGGGACCCCGGGCCCGGTTCGGGTGTTCTCCGGATACGCCGGATGGGGACCGGGTCAGGCCGAGGCCGAGATGGCCGAGGGAGCCTGGCTGGTGCTGGACGCGGTGGCCGAGGACGTGTTGACTCAGGCTCCCGAAGATCTGTGGTCGACGGTGCTTCGCCGGCAGGGAGGAAAGTTGGCCATGCTGGCGACGTTCCCGGACGATCCGTCGATGAATTAGGGCGGTTTACGTTCAACGTCTTACGTTTTACGTAGGCCGCGAACGATTAGGCACAAGAAGGGAACCGACCCGGCTGCCTCGTCGACAAATTTGGCGCTCCAGTCCCGGGTCAGACGAAACCTGGCGTAACACTCCCGGTTTCCGGGACTCTCAGACCGAATTACGGATTCGCCGGGAACCACCCGCCAAATTACGAAGAACCCACCGACGATGACGATCGACTCCCTTCTTCGCTGACTCTTGGCTGCTTCTGATATCCATCGGCCAAGCCCAACCTGACCCAGTACGACGTACAACGGCCCTTCGGGCTCAGGCATGTACTCTCACCGCCGTGACCATCACGGTTCCGCGACTTCGTTCGGCGTTGATCGACAAGGCGCCGGACATGTCACTCGAGCGCGAACTATGGGCGGCGGGCATGAGAATCGTCGTTGGCGTCGACGAAGTCGGCCGTGGCTCGTGGGCTGGGCCGCTGTCGGTCGGCGCCGCGGTGATCCCGGCCGACCGGCGCGTGTACAAGATCAGAGACTCGAAGCTATTGACCGAGGACGAACGCGAGGCCCTCTTCGATCGGATCGCCGGATGGTGCGAGACCTGGGCTGTAGGCCATGCCTCGCCAGCCGAATGCGACACCCTGGGCATGTCGGCTGCCCAAAAACTTGCCGCTCGAAGGGCGATCGATGGTCTCGGTCTGGTGTCGGACCGAGTTGTGGTTGACGGGAACTGGGATTTCGTCGGCGGCGCCCAGCGCCTGGTCGGCGGAGATAGGACCTGCCTATCGATCGCGGCCGCCTCGATTCTCGCCAAGGTGACCAGGGATCGAATGATGCGTGCCGCCGCCGAACACTTCCCTTATTACAACTTCGAAGCGAACAAGGGCTATCCCTGCCCCGTTCACAAAGCAGCCCTGCAAGCCTGGGGGCCGAGCGCGATCCATCGCAAGTCGTGGGTCTTCATGGACCATCTCATCTGGAATGGTTCTCCGCGACTCATTCGCGACGAGCAGCTAGCGCTGTTCTAGGTTCGCCAGGTCCGGCGGAATCAACCGGGCGTCACCAAATAGCGGTATTCGTAAGGGCCGAGGATGTGCCCGTCCCAGGTGTCGTTGGCGACGAGGTCGAAGAGTTCGGCATCGGGCAGGTTCGATCTCGCCACAATCACGGGACGTTCGGTCATGTTCACTACGACAGTCACCGAGCCTCGTCGGAACCCGACCAATCCGTTGTCGCCCAGGTCGAACAGTTCGGGCGGAATCTCGGGGCCGACGTCAGCGATGCCGCGACGGACCTCGAGTAGATGGCGGAACCCCGCCAGCATCGCCCCCTCCGGCCCTTCGCCGGCCAGGGCCGATTGCAGTCGCACTGGGTCGAAGGCCGGTCGCTGGCTCCAGCGAATGTCGCCGGCTAGGGCCGCGTCGCCCAAGTGGGTGTGATCGGACAGTTGGGCCGTCTCGTCCCCGAGAAACACCATCGGGACACCATCGGCCCCGAGGATCACGGCGAAGGCGGCGAGCAGCCTCCTCACGGCGATCTCGGCGGCGGGTGCCTCGAGGCCCTCGACCGCCGCCTCGAGGCCGGCCAGAGACGCCGCCGTACCGGTAACCCCGCCACCGCTCCCGGTGAAGCCGTCCCTGGCGACCTGACCGCGGGCGGCGCTATGCGCCCAGTCCCCCGAATAGAAGGCTGTGAGGTACCGCCGATGGGACTCCGGGTCGATACCAAGGGCGACCGCGTCATCGTCGTCGAACCACCATCCGATGTCGTCGTGCGAGCGGAGATAGGTGATCCAGGCACAACCGGGCGGAACTGAGGATCGATCGGCTAAGGCTCGCGCCAGGAGACGGGTGTCGGCTGTGGCCAGGGACTCCCAGACGGAACTCATGAGAAGAGAGCGGTATCCCGCCCGGCACTCATTCGGACCCACGAAGCTCTGTGGGCCTGGGACCATCGCCCCGCTGATAAGGCTTACGGACGGTGCTGCAATTCGGGCAATCGTGTCGAGGACCTGAACGATCACGTGAGCCTGGGGGAGGTTTTCGCAGTCGGTGCCGGTCTCCTTCCAGAGAAACGATTCACCGTTGATCCTGACGACCCCGGCCCCGAGGTTGGCGAGAAACAGCATCTCGGTGACAACAGCCGCCAGGACGTTGGGATTGGAATAGTTGAGATCCCATTGGCCGGGGCTCAGCGTGGTCCACACCCAGGCGCCGCCATTCACCAAGGGATGCCATGTGAACGCGTCTCCACCACGATCGGCCCCCAGCGGTCGCAAATATGGAGCGTAGGAATCGGGAACGTCGCGGTCAGGAAAGAGGAAATAGAAGTCCTGGTAGGCGGAGTCACCTTTGGAGACCGCCTCCGCCCATGCATGATTCGAGGCAGTACCACTGAGGACCATATCGAGCACCAGGGTCACTCCGATGTCGCGTAACTCGGCGGCCACCCCCTTCAATTCCTTGGTCGTTCCGAGGCCGCCGTTAAGCCGGCGGTAGTCCGAGACCGCGAATCCGCCGTCGGTCGCTCCGTCCGGACTAGCGAACGGGGGGAGCAAATGAAGATGGGTCACCCCCAGCGACGTCAGGTGCTCGAAACGATGACGCAGGCCTTTGACGTCGCTGGCGTAACGGTCGAGATAGGTAGTGGCCAGCAAAGAATTCGGGTGGGTCAACCACCCTGGTGGATCGGTGCACCTTCGATCGATCCGCCGCAGGGCTTTGGGGCGGTCGAGGAAGCCGTCAGCGGCCACCTGGATTATTTGCTCGTGGATCCAGGCAAAGTCATAGCGCCAGCCATACAGGTGGTGGAGAAGCCGAAATAGGCGCTCGCCGTGCGCGGCCAACCGTGTTGAGAACTCGGTCCATCCCTTCGACCCGAACCTGGAACGCAGGTTCGCCATCACATGCGTGGCCGCCTCATCGGCAGCGGTGCCCATCCAATCCATCAGGTCCGACTTGGGATCACGAGGTCAGTTCGTCGAGCAACTTAGGAAACATCGCCCGCCAGGTGACCCAGTCGTGCGACCATTCCGGCCCCCACTCATCGACCCGGTTGGGTATGCCCTTCGATCCGAGCACTTCAGCGGTCCTCCATGACTCTCCAGGATCCTCCGCCTTGCCGAGACCGTGGGCGAAGACGACGAAGCGCTGGCGCAAACGGGCGAGTTGCTCACCATCGGGGAGAGTCGGCAGGTAGTGGATCGGGGAGGAGAAGAAGAAGTCCGACGTTATCGGACCCTTGAGCCAGCGAGTCAGGTTGAAGGTCCCCGACACGCATAGTGCAGCCCGGAAGGCGTCGGGGTGCCGGCACAGGACCTCGAGGGCATTGAAGGCTCCGATGGATGCGCCGGCCGTGACGATCTCGATGTCGGTACTTCGGCAATCGGCCCGGATGGCCGGCGCGACCTCGTGTCGGATCACGGAGTCGAAGGCCGACATCATCCATCCGATCTGACGATGATCGGACGAGGTCAGGAATGTCCGCCCGTTGATCGAGTCGACCGAATACACCTTGATCCGCCCATCGCTGAGGAGTCCCGCCAGTGCTCCAATCAGGTGAAACCGCTCGATCTCCTCAAAGTCACCGCCG
>DATLEZ010000066.1:0-9186 GCA_035525055.1 Acidimicrobiia bacterium
CCGAATGCCAGAGTTGTCACGGTGGGATCACCGGTGGGGAGATCACCGACATCCCCCCGCCCCACAACGCAGAGGGGCATACCTGGCATCATCCGGATTGTCAGCTGGTCGATATCACCCTGGGGGGTCTCCCCGAGCGGCCCGGCGTTCCCGAGGGGATGGCGATGCCCGCCTTCGAGGAGCGGCTCACCGTGGAGCAGATCCAGTACGTTCTCGCCTTCATCAAGACCCTGTGGACCCAGGAACAGCGGGAATGGCAGGCCGAGGTAACCGAGCGGCTGTGTCCGTAGACCGGTGGGTGGATCTCCATCGCGCGTCCATCGCGCGAGAGGATGCGATGGAACGGTCAAGAACGCGAAATGACGCGAACCGAAAATGGGCTCTGAGCAGGCGTTTCGCGAGTTTGCCCTGGTCAGCGAAACCCCCACGATCGCTCATAACCCGAAGGTCGCGGGTTCAAATCCCGCCCCCGCTACGAACAAAGGCCCTGGTCAGAGCGATTTCTGACCGGAGCCTTGTCGTGTCAGAGGCCAAACTTCTAACGAATCTTCTAACGGGTTCTGTGAAACTGACGGACATTGCTTACATCTCGGGTTCTCCGGATTCGACAAGGAGAACGATGACCGGCAACGTCGCCCGGATCTGCCGCTACTTCGGGATCACCCGCCAAACCTTCTACGTGTGGCTCCGCAGATACCAAGAGAAAGGGCTTGAGGGGCTGCGGGACAGGTCGAGACGGCCCCATCACAGCCCCAACGCCACCTCGGCTGAGGTGGTGGGAAAGATCATCTACCTATGGCAGAACTACCATTTCGTACCGGGCAAGATCGCCATGTATCTGCACCGGTATCACGACATCGAAATCTCCAAGTCTGGGGTGTGGCGGATCCTGCAACGGCTCGAGCTGAACCGGCTGCCGGCCTCCCAGAAGCACAAGACCTATCAGAAACGGTGGAAGCGGTATGAAAAACCCCAGCCGGGCCACGCGATCCAGATGGACGTCAAGTTCATAACCCCTGTCGGTGGGGCCGGGAAACGCTTCTACCAGTTCACCGCCATCGACGACTGCACCCGGCTACGTGTCCTAAGGATCTTCCCCCGATGCAACCAGAAGACCGCAATCCAGTTCCTAGGCTACCTGTTGGCCAAGTTGCCGTTCCGGGTGGAGGGGATCCAAACCGGCAATGGAGGTGAATTCGGATCACAATTCCACTACCACGTCCTCGACCGCGGGATCAGACACGTCTACATCAAACCGGCAACACCTCGCCTCAACGGCAAGGTGGAACGATCCCAGCGGATCGATGAAGAAGAGTTCTACCGGATGCTCGACGGCATCGTCATCGACGACACCCAGCTCTTCAACGACAAGCTCCAAGAGTGGGAAGACTTCTACAAACGCAACCGACCCCACGGCGGCCTCAACGGACAAACCCCCTACGAACGACTAAAGCAGAAACCCAGAGCCCGCCGGTGTAAGCCATCAACGTCAGTTGCACACCTTCTAACGAGTTCTAACGGACAGAAGCTCCGAGCACACAGACCACGAGGAAATCCCTTGAACACAGGGGATTTCTTGGTCCTGCAAAGTTGTCCATAGTTCGTCAAGGGACCGACGCAACCAGGATTGGCGATTGCACCCTCTTTTCATCGATTGGCGAGGGGGTTCTGGTAGGGTCCCGTCGAGGACGGGTTAAGCGTGGAAATAGTCGAAGGTCAGGAGGCGCGAGATCACATCGATGCCTTGGCGAAGAAGTATCTGGGCCTCGACACGTATCCCAACCCGATCAGGTCGCCACGGGTGACCCTCAAGATCGCCCCTGACCGCCAGGTCGTGAGATAACCCAGATGGCGGCGGGCGATGTCCTCGTCACCGGAGGTCCGGTGTGGACCGGGACCCGCCACGTCGAAGCCATCGGCATTTCTGGGGGTCGGGTGGTCGCTGCCGGCGACCGGACCGCGGTTGCCGAGCAGTTGGGTCACTCGGCCACCGGGGTCGACGTCGCCGGGCGCCGGGTCATTCCGGGGCTGATCGACTCGCATGTCCACGTGCTCCGAGCCGGGCTGAATTGGAACCATATGGTTCGTTGGGATGACATCACCTCTCTCAGCGACGGTCTCGCCCGGATCCGGACCGCTGCTGCCTCTCAACCGTCCGGGTCGTGGATCCGCGTTCTCGGCGGTTGGCATCCGGGCCGGTTTACGGAAGGCCGGGGACCCACTCGGTCGGACCTGGACGAGGCCGCGGGCGGCCACCCCGCCTACGTGCAGTTGCTCTACGAGGAGGGGGTCCTCAACACGGCCGGGCTGGAGTGTCTCCTCGCCGACGGCGACCTGCCTGGGGTCGACCGGGACGACTCAGGCCGGCCCACGGGCCGGATCTCGGGCCCGGTCGCCTTCGGCAGCGTTCTCGCCCAGTTCGAGCAGCCTTCGCTGGCAGACCGGGCCGCCTCGACCCGCGCCCTTCTCGACGACTTCGCTGCTCTCGGTGTGACAGGGGGGATGGATCCGGGCGGCTTCGGTATCAGTCCTGAGTCCTACACGGCCATGTTCGATCTGTGGCGGCGGGATGAGCTGGGCATGCGGGTCCGTCTCTATCTCGTCCCCGGGTCGAGAGGCGACGAGCTCGCGGACATCCGCAACTGGGTGCGATACGTCCAGCCCGGATTCGGTGACGACATGCTCCGTTATGTGGGGATGGGCGAGATCGTCAGTTTCGGTTGTCACGACCTGGAGGGGGTGCGTCCCTTCGAGGTCAGCCCCGAGGCTCGGGACGAGCTGTTGGAGATCTCCGATCTTCTCGCCGCCCACAACTGGCCGATCCACCTCCACGCCATCTTCGACTCGACGATCGATGCGGTGCTCGACGCCTGGGAGGAGGTCGACCGTCGCCACGGATTGAATGGACGCCGCTTCTCCCTTGCCCACGCCGAGCAGATCGGACGGCGCAGCCTCGAACGGGTGCGCGACCTGGGGGCCGGCATCGCCGTCCAGAACCGCCTCATGTACCGCTCGGCCGACTCGGCGGCACTATGGGGCGGCGACGTGGCCGCCAACGCCCCACCTCTCGGTGACATCCTCGAGATGGGCATCCCTCTCGGGGCGGGCACCGACGCCACCGTGGTTTCGCCCCATGACCCGTGGCTGTCGCTCTGGTGGCTGGTCACTGGCAGGTCGTTCGACGGGGCGCCGCCCCGCTCCGAGCGCCACCGGCTCTCCGTCGAGCAGGCGCTCACCGCCTACACCCGGGGCAGCGCCTGGTTCAGTTTCGAGGAGCAGACCCGCGGCCACCTCGAGCCAGGGGCGCTCGCCGACCTCGCCGTACTTGACGCCGACCCGTTCTCGATCGATCCCGACCGGCTGCCCGAGGTGCGCTCGGACTTGACGCTGGTCGGCGGCAAGCCAGCCCACATCGGTCCACCGTTTATCGGGGCCCTCGGATAGGCACAGGCGCTGCGGCGGTTTGGCCGGACTTGAAACAGCCTTCACCGGGCTGATCGAGCCCGGCCCGTCGGCTCGCTCGGGCGCTTTTCCTCTACGTCGCCGGCGGCCCGACACAAACTCTTGCAGGCTTCAAGCGGTTTCTGTACAGTGGCAGTGATCGGCCGTACAGTGGCAGCAATCAGTTGGTAGGCGGGGATTGATTCGGCGGGTTGCAGCGGCCGATGTCACCTAATTCGAACGAGGAGCAAACGATGCGACACGCAGCAGGACCGACTGGTTCACGGACTTGGGTCCTCCTACTGATCCTCTCCATGGCAATCGCAGGGTGCGGAGGCGACGTATCCGATACGACCGCCGCCCCATCAGACACTTCGGCGCCGTCCGATACCGGCGATACCGAACCACCCTCCGGTGAGTTGACGACGGTGGCATTCGCACCGACTGCCCCGCTGCCGGCCTATTGGCCATACTACTTCATCGCCGAACCGCTCGGCTTCTACGAGGACGAGGGTATCGATATCGAGTTCGAAAACGTCCAGACCGCGGTCCAGCAGTCCCTTCTGTCGGGCAGGTTGACCTTCTCCGGGACCGGCCTCGATTATATCCCTCAGGCCCCGACCCTCGACGATCCCCCGAAATGGTTCATGAACGTCGACCGTTACCTGTGGGTGATGGTCACCTTGGCAGAGTCCGATATCCAGTCGGCCGCCGACCTGCAGGGCGGACGAATCGGCATCAACGCACCCCACGACACTCTCGACGCCGACTTCCTGATGGGGGCGGCGGGTGTCCCGAAGGGCGAGTACGAGCTGATCCCGGTGGGAGAAGACCTCCCTGCCGTGGTGCAGTTGGAAGCGGGCGAGATAGATGCATTCGTGACGGCTGGGGCGGTTTCGGTGGCTGCACTCCGAGACTTCACCGACACCGAGTTGAGGATCATCGAGAACGAGGTGTCGGAGAGCTTCTACAACGTCGGCAGCATGCTCACCTTGGACCAATTGGAGAATGATCGGGACCTTGCTGTTCGCTTCGGACGGGCGGTGGCACGGGCGATGGTGTGGACGTGGGAGAACCCCGAGGTGACCGGTCAGCTCCTCTACGAGATGTTCCCGGACGCAGCCGAGAGCGAAGAGCAGATGATCCGCCTCATCGAGGCCGGCAACGAAGCCAACCGCGGCTCCTATGATGATCGAGGTGCCATGGAGCTCGAGGTCTATCAGCAGATGGTCGATATGCACGCCGAGCAGGAGTTGATCGAGGAGACATACGACGCCAGCATCCTGTTCACCAACGAACTCCTCGACGAGATCTGGAACTTCGACATCGAGGCAGAGGCAGAAGCGGCCCGTACCTACGAGGGCTGATCCGGGCGCATCGGACAGCGAAAAGGGCGTCGTCGGTGGAGGTCACCATCCGAGGCTTGGGAAAGGTCTACTCGTCACGAGCCGGTGGCGAGGTGATCGCCTTGGAAGGTGTATCAACGTCGATCCGCAGCGGTGATTTCGTCACGCTGATCGGGCCAAGTGGTTGCGGAAAGAGCACCCTGCTTGACATTGTGGCAGGCCTCATCCCCAAGACTTCCGGAGAGGTGACGATCGATGGCATAGCCGTCGAAGGCACCTCGCCGAGTCGAGTCGGTCTAGTTTTCCAGAGAGCGGTTCTGCTGCCGTGGAGGACGGCGATCGAGAACGTCTACCTGCCGGCCCAGTTGGGCGTAGACCCGCCGTCGAAGCTGCAAGGTGACGAGCTACGCGGACGGGCCCGCGAGCTCCTGGATCTCGTAGGCCTGGGTCACTTCGCTGAGAAATACCCCTGGGAGCTGTCAGGTGGGATGCAGCAGCGCGTGGCCATCGCCCGGGCGCTGCTGTTGGAAACGAAAGTCATGTGCATGGATGAGCCCTTCGCTGCCCTCGACGAGTTCACCCGCGAGCAGATGCACCTCGAGCTCCTCCGATTGTGGGAAAGGCAGGGTTTCACCGGCATCTTCGTCACCCACAACATCTTCGAGGGCGCCTTTCTGTCCGATCGAGTGCTGGTCATGACTCCCCGTCCCGGCAAAGTGGTGGCCGAAGTCGCCATCGACCTCCCCAGGCCCCGCACCAAGGAGATGATCGGCACTGCCGGGTTCACAGACAACGTGCGCCGGATCCGAGATGCCATGGCCGAGCACTGGACCGGATGAGCTCGCACACCGATATCGACATGGTCCCCGAGACGGCTGTCCCTCAAGGCGGGTCGCGGCTCCCGAGCGTGGCGCGGACACTGGCCCTCCAGGTAGGGATGCTGATCGCGGTGTTGGGGATCTGGCAGGTCCTCACTTTCAGCGGCATCATCCCCGGCTATCTGCTGCCCCGCGCCTCCGAGGTTTTAGCCACGCTGTGGGCCGATCTCATCGACATCGTCACCGGCGGGCCCATGTGGACCCACTTCTACACCACTCTCATCGAGATCCTGCTCGGGTTCGCGTTCTCCGTTGTCATCGGCGTGGCCATCGGCGCCCTCCTGGCCGAATTCGGTCCTCTGCGGCGAGCCACCTACCCATATGTGGTGGCAGCCAATGCGACACCCCGCATCGCCTTCGCACCGCTGATAGTCATCTGGTTCGGGTTCGACTACGCCTCCAAGGTGGTGATGGCTGTTGCGATTGCAGTCTTCCCTGTCATCGTCAACACCATGGCCGGTCTCGCCGCCACGGATCGTGACGACATCCGGTTGATGCGTTCCCTGGGAGCCACTCGTGCTCAGATCCTGTGGCGGGTTCGAATTCCCACCGCACTGCCATACCTGTTTGCCGGATTCGAGACCGCCATGCTGTTCTCGGCAGTCGGGGCTGTCATCGGCGAGTTCATGGCCGGGAATGCCGGCTTGGGTTACGTGACCCTGCTCGCCCAGGAACTGTTCCGACTGGACGACGCCTTCTCCGCCATCGCACTACTCTCCGTCCAGGGATTCGTCCTCCATCGTCTGGTCGTGATCGCACGCAAACGCCTCGTCTTCTGGCAAGCCGACGCCGGCTCGCCCAAATGAGTCCAACAACCGAGAAGGGTGACAAATGATGAGTTCGCGAACAATCCGTCTGGGCGGCTTTTACCGCTCGCTGCCGATGGTGGCAGCCGAAGAGAAGGGCTTCTATGAGGATCATGGAGTAGAGGTGGATTTCGGACAAGTCACCTCTTCGACCCAGCAGTTCCAATATCTGAGCGACGGCCTCTACGACGTGGTCCAGACTTCTCCGGACAACACCGCCAACTACCGGTCGAACGACCGCAACCCGATCGGAGTTCGAGTCGATGCCCAGGGATTCCTGGGCCTTGACTACGGAATGCTGCTCGTCGTGGTGGCTCAGCCCGATGTCAAGTCCGTCGCCGATTTGAGAGGGCGGACGATCTCGGTTGACGCCTTTGATTCCGGCTTCGCCTACGTCATATACAAGATTCTCGCCAACCATGGCCTCGAGCGGGACAAGGATTACACGGTAGTTTCCACGGGCGGGGTGTACGACCGCTACGTAGCGATGGTCGATAAGGGGGCAGATTTCGCCGCCACACTGATGAGCGGCGGCTTCGAGACCCGGGCTGCCAACCGGGGGTTCAACCTTCTGGACTCTGTCCACGACATCTTCGACCCATATCTCGGTGTGTGGGCGGCGGCCAAGCGAGAATGGCTACGAGCCAACTCACAGTTGGCTGTGGATTTCGTGACCGCCTACCGGGCCGCATCGGCCTGGGTGTTCGATCCGGCAAACCGAGACGAGTGCCTGTCGATGCTGGAGCGGATCCCCTATACCTCGCCTGAGTTGGCGGAGCAGCTGTACGAGATCCAGCTCCGGCCGGGCGTCGGCAACATTCCGGACGGCACCATCGATCCGGAGGGCGTGCGCAACGTGCTCAGCCTGAGAATCGAGTTCTCAGGGTTCGAGGAACCCCAGGACCTAGATGTACTGGTCGGATCAGGAACCGAGCTCTTTGATCTCCGCTATCTGAACGAATCGTCCGCCGCCGGCTAGGTCGGACCTCAGCCACCGCCTTATCCCCTGCGCTTGAAGGAGGTAGCCCCTCCTCAACTGTCAACCACGGCGACCGCTTTGAGTTCCAGTACGAGTCGCGGGTCGGTGGCGAGGCGGCTAACCTCCACGGTGGTGGTCGCAGGACGGTGCGATCCGAAACGAACCCCCAAGACCCGATTGATCGCGTCCTGGTTACGTTCGATGTCCACGATGTAGCGGGTCACCTCAACGACATCGCCCAAGTCGGCCCCAGCAGCCTCCAGCACTGCCGCCAGGTTGTCCATTGTCCCCTCGGCCTGGAGGCCGGGATCCTCTGGGACTCCATCGAACTCCTCGGCCACGTGCGGGTGACTATGGTAGACGGGCGCGGCGGTCACCCCTGCCAGATAGACGGGGACCCCGGAAAGGACCTTGATCGCTGGCGTATAGGGCATCTCGAAGGTGCCGGATCCGCTGAGGTGGATCAGTTCTAGTCGATTGGTGCCCATGGAATTCCCTGCCTTTGCGATATCTCGAGTCACTACGAAGGATCCCCCAGCCAGGAGTGTCGCTGAGACGAATCAGTGAACCTACGGGAGCACTGCAATCGCCTGAACCTCGACTACCGCCTCCGGGGGCATGAGTTGCGAGACTCCGATCAGGGTGCTGGCCGGGAAGTCGTGACCGAACATCTCCCGTCTGATCTGGGTGAATTCCCGACCTTTACGGACGTCGAGAACGAAGACCGTCATCGTCACGATGTCTCCCTTCGATCCCCCCGCGGCTTCCACTGCGTGGATCACTCGCCGGAGCACTTCGCGCGACTGGGTCGAGAAGTCACCGGAAGAGTTGTAGTTCTCGTCGATGGAGCACTGACCAGCGACGAAAACCAGGTTGCCGACCTTGACACAATTCGAGTAACCGAACACTTCTGGGTCTCCCAGTTCCGGCGTCGGGATGATGCGATTGCTATGGCCCATAGAAGGATCCTCTCTCACGGCGAGCAATGAGCCTACCAACGCAACCGTTGCGCCGCTCCCGCGCTTCGCCAGGTCCTCCAGCGCGTCCGCTGAGGGCAAGGGGATGTGCGGAGTCGTGAACCTCACCACGGGCCCGAGTGGACCCGGTTCCCGGTAGCCCGGCTGCGGTACACCAAGACGAGAGGGGAATGGTCGTTCTACTGGCGCGACCGCAACTTCAAGTTTCACGAGTACGACCTCGCGCCCCCACCCCCTCACGTTGATGAGCTCATCGCTGAGATCGAGCGAGACCCGACCTCCATCTTCTGGGGCTGAGGCACGACAGAGTCAGCT
This sequence comes from Acidimicrobiia bacterium, assembly GCA_035525055.1. Classification (GTDB taxonomy): domain Bacteria; phylum Actinomycetota; class Acidimicrobiia; order Spongiisociales; family ZC4RG35; genus DATEEG01. The sequence continues at coordinate 8,743 of DATLEZ010000066.1, forward strand.
GGAGTTGAAGGTTGATGTCGCGCCCAACACGCCAAACTTCAGGTTTCTTGAAGGTTCATGTCGCTCCTGCTGCACCCGATTCGTCTAACGGATCTTCTAACGGATCGGGCGTCAGCGGGCGGTATCAGCAGGAAGAAGCTGGTAGACCGGATTCGCAAAACACCTGGTAGACGGCACTTTCCGGTAGGGGGCGGAACCAACCGTCACCCCCGGGAAACAACTCATAACCCGAAGGTCGCGGGTTCAAATCCCGCCCCCGCTACTACCGAAAAACCCTTGCACCGACGGCAGCCCTACGGTTACGATCCGGTTCGTGGTGACGTCTGTGAGCCGAAGCGAGCGGCTGCGCGAGAGCATCGGGCCGTTCCTGGACTTCTTCGCCGGACCGTACGCCGCCCTAAACGAGGATCCCGAGACCGCCAACTTCGCGGTCGGCAACCCGCA
>DATLEZ010000067.1:0-48010 GCA_035525055.1 Acidimicrobiia bacterium
GGCCCGATCTCGAGAGCGGCGGCGTCGACTGCGGCGGTGACGATCTCCGCGCCGGTCACTGCCACGGCCGCCTCATCGATGGTGGCGATGAGTTCGGGGGACCCAACGACGGCAACGACCGTTTCGTCCTGTGGTGCGCGCAATTGGATGTTGGTGGTCGCCGCCGGATCGGTGACGCCGTCAGCGAAGAGACGAAGGCGGGTTTGCACCGATCCAACCGGGGGCGCCAGGCGAACCATGTAGGTCTTCTCTCCCGCGGCCGGGACCTCCACGTCGATCTGGACAACGGAAGTGCCCTGGCGGACTTCGAGGTTGCCGATGAATAGGACGTCGGCGCCGATGGTCACGGCGAGGTCGATCGGACGGCGAGCGTCGACGAAGCCAGCCAGGCCGGCCCGGGCCGACATCCTTATGGGGCTCTCCTGGGCAAGGACCTCGAGACCACTTGTCCCATTGGGCGATGCCGCGGCAGGAAACGCCAAAGCGAAGGCGGAGAAAACGGCGACGAGCAGCAGCATCGGGCGACGCACAAAGCTGAGACGTTGATTTCCCCCGGTCGGTTCCAGGAGAAATGACGGCGGTTCCACGGAAATGAGGCTAGGGGGGATGGAGAACGCGATCGCGTTCCAAAAGTGTGCCGCCGGCACTCCATCGGAGTGCCGGCGACACGAGGATTGGCAGCAGGAGGAGGACGCTGCCGATCCCCTAGGCACGGCCATCTTGCAGGTCGTTTGTTACAGGAGGATATCCTCCTTGTGAAAAAAGGTGCAAAGTCTCGTATGCGTTTTACGTTCTACGTCAAAGCCCGCGGAAGACCCCTTGGCTGCAAGGGTAAGACGCTATTTCTTGGACTTCTGGAAGTATGGATCAGTGCCAGAGGCGTGATCGGTGACGTCGACGATGTCGGTCAACTCCGGAATCGACTCCAAAAGAATGCGCTCGATCCCCTGCTTCAGAGTCACCTGTGCCATCCCGCAGCCCTGACAGCCGCCACCAAGCTTCAAATAAGCGATGGTGCCATCGACCGATACCAGTTCGGCCGTGCCGCCGTGAGAAGCGATGGCCGGGTTGACCGCCTCGGCTAGGACCTGGGCAACCTGGTCTGCCAGCGGTCCTTCGAGACTCCCTTTGGGCGCGGCCATGGTCGGGCTGGCCGTGTTGGGGTTGTCCATAGAGAGGCCCTGCTCGCCGATCGAGAGAGTTGACCCACCGAGGCTCTCGAGGTCTTTCTGCGGCATGATCACTGCCAGATCACCGTGGCGTTCGATGATGTGATCGCCCGAAGCGTCTTCCAAAGGGATGAACGCCAGTTCATACGCGAATTGGCCCTGGCGAAGCCCGGTGATCTCGAGCAGAAGTCCGATCTCACCATCACCCGGTTCCTGGTCGCGCAACTGGCGAACCATCTCCAAGGCGTCAGAGGTGATTGTGAGAATCGACATACCCTTAAGGTTACTGGACCGCCCGGTCCAACACACCACCCGGAAGCTCAGATCCAAAGTGGCCAGAGTCCTACTAGTCGTCCCAACCTCCAGCTATCGCATCGCCGATTTCATCGACGCCGCCGGGGCCCTGGGCGTTGAAGTCGCAGTAGCAGCGGAAGAGGACCTCCCCCTGCTGGCGATCGATCGATTTGTCAGGATCGACTGCGCCGATCCGGTCGCAGCCGCCGCCACGGTGGTCGACCTTGCCGCCACCACCAGCATCGATGCCATCGTGCCAGTCGACGACGCCGGCGTGATCATCGCCGCGCTCGCCTCCGAGTCGCTCGGCTTGCCTCACAATCCCCCCGCGGCGGCCGCGGCAACGCGCAACAAAGAGGCGATGCGCCTCGCTCTATCCAGGGGTGAGGTGCCCCAACCTTCGTTCGCGGCAATCGCCGAGGACCAGGACCCGACGGCGACGGCGGCTGCCATCGGCTTTCCTCTTGTGGTCAAGCCTCTTTCATTGTCTGGCAGCCGCGGCGTGATCAAGGTCGATAGTCCCGAGCAGCTCCCTACCGTGATCGGGCGGGTCCTCGACATCGCCCAGGGCGCGGGCGAGGTCGGCGGCCGGGTGCTACTCGAGCAATTCGTCGCCGGACCCGAGGTGGCTGTCGAGGGAATGCTGTGGAACGGGGTCCTCGAGGTCCTGGCGATCTTCGACAAGCCCGATCATCCGGACGGCCCCTACTTCGAAGAGACGATCTATGTGACGCCGTCGCGCCTCGATCGGGCGATCCAAGACGAAATCGTGCGAGTGACCCAAGCAGCAACTACGGCTATCGGCTTGCTGGAAGGACCCATCCACGCCGAATTGCGAGTGGAGGGCACCAAGCCCTCGGTAATCGAGGTCGCCGGCCGATCCATCGGTGGCATCTGCGGAAGAGCCCTCAGCTTTGGCCTGCTCGACACGTCTCTCGAGACCCTGATCCTTCGCCATGCCCTCGGTCGACGCCGCGGCCTGCCCCGCACCACAAACGCCAGTGGTGTGATGATGCTTCCGATCTCGGGGCCGGGAACACTCACTGCAATCGGCGGCCTTGACGATGCCGGAGTAGTGGAAGGGATCGACGCGATCGAAGTAACGGCGCCGATCGGCACCCACCTCCGACCGGTGCCCGAGGCCGACCGTTATCTCGGCTTCATTTTTGCCACTGGACCGGAAGCCGACGACGTCGTCGCGACGCTCAAGAAAGCCCACAGCCTTCTCGATATCGTTATCCGTTAGTTGTTCGCACCCGTCCGCGCTCTTCTGGCTCCCCGCTCCCAGGCATCGCCGGGAGTGCTCGCCGCGGCCGGCGCAGTCGCCCTGGCGTTCGCAGCCACCCCGTTTCAGGTTCCCGAGATCGCGGCCGAACTCGACATTCGGCTTGGCACCGCCGGCCTGCTGTCGGCCTTCCAGGTCGGAGGATTCGCCGCCACGACTTTCCTGGCCGGGCGGCTGCTCAGACCCCAGGCTTCCATCCACAAGATCGGCCTGGTGGCCACGGGGATGGCTCACCTTCTGTGCGTCGTGGCTCCCGAGTTCTGGATTGTGCTCGGGCTACAACTGCTGGCCGGCATCGGAATGGGGTTCATGACATGGTTGTCGTGGTCGGAAGCCACCCGTCATCGCAGGGGCCTGGCGGACGTGGCAGCAGTGGCCCCGCTGGTCGCAGCCTTCTCCTCTCCTCTATTGAGCTGGCTGGCAGGCCTTGGGTCCTATCGCGTGGTCTTTGGACTGGTGGGCGGGGTCACTCTGCTCATAGCCCTGATTCCGGCGTACTACGGCGAGTTGCCAGCCATCGGGCGCAATGTCTCCGACTCGAAGACCAACCGCATCCTCCTCGGAGCCCTCTTCCTCCTGATGCTGGCGGGGTCGGCCGTGTTCGTGTTCGCCGCCGCCGCCGGGAGGCAGGTCGCCGGACTCTCGCCGGTGATCGTTTCCATCGCCTTCAGCCTCAACGCATTGGTCGGCGTGGTCGCCACGCGCTTCACGGCCAGGCCTGGAACCGCATGGATCTGGCTTGCGGCCACCGGTTTCGGAGCCCTCGGAGTCGGTCTCAGCGGTTCGCCGATCGTGTACGTCGTGGCGATGATCGGCTGGGGGTTCGTGTTCTGGATGGGGGTGCCAGCAGTCTTCCTGCTGCTCGCCGATCGCTCGCTAAGCCCCGCCGAACGCGTCGGCGACGCCCAATCGCTCATGGCTCTAGGGCGTGTCATGGGACCGATCGTCGGCGGAATCGTCCTCGGCGCGGGAGCCTTCGATCGGCTGTCGATCGTCGGGGCTGTCGGTCTCGTCACCGGCGCGCTGGTAGTCGGTGGAGTGGAGCTAGCGCGGATCAGGCTGGCGCCTCATTCTCACGTTCAGAGCGCCAGCACTCCCTGAATCGCCTCCATCCGCCGCACCCGATCCATCGTCACCGGGCTCGTTCCGTCCATGAGGCCCCGGGTCTCCTCGAGAACTTCATCAAAAGAAAAGAGCCTGATCCAGGAGTCTGAGGTGGGATCACCGTTCTCGGTGAGGTTCCAACCAGCCATGCGGTCCGTGTCCCCGGCCAGCACAGCCTGCACTGCCACCAATCCGAACCGTCCTGCCAGGAGGCGATCACGAAAACTCGGATTACCGCCACGCACAAGGTGGCCGAGGACCGTCCCTCGCACTTCGACGTTGGAATCGGGTCCGAGCCTGTCAACTACCTCCTGCACCAATTCGTGGGTAGGTATCGGGACCCCTTCCGCCTTGATGATGAGCGTCCTGGTCTTGTCCCGGATCCGATTGAAACCATCCTCGATGCACTTGGTGACCGCCGTCAGGATCTCCTCGCGGCTCCGCTGATGTTCAGGGAGAAGCACACCATCGGCGGCGGCGGCCACTGCCGAGGCCATCGCCAGATAGCCCGAGTGGCGTCCCATGACCTCGACAATGAAGGCGCGATGATGGCTGCGGGCGGTGTCGGTGATCCGATCGCACGCTTCGATGATGGTGTTGAGGGCGGTGTCGACCCCGAGCGACTCGCGGGACAGGCCAATGTCGTTGTCGATGGAAGCTGGAATGCCGATGATCGGAATCGAGCATTCCGTGGCGAGGGCGTGGGCACCTTCGAAAGAGCCGTTGCCACCGATCACAATCATGCCGGTGATCGAATACTTCTCCATCTGGCGAACTGCCTCCACACGACCTTCCCTTGTGAAGAACCGGGCGCACCGCGAAGAACCGAGGACGGTCCCTCCCATGCTCCCCATCGCCTCGACTTCGGCAGTAGGAGTGAGGTAGCCGCTGCGACTGCTCTGACGGGTCAGTGGACGAAACTCTCCGTCGATGAGCCCGTCATAACCCATCTCGACACCCCACACCGGCACGCCCATGGAGGCGGCGACCTTGGTCACCGCCCTGATCGCAGCGTTCATGCCCGGGGCATCACCCCCCGAAGTGAGGACAGCTAGAGCAGCCAAGGCCGGAACGGTAGCTTCAAGCTGCCCTCGGAACGTCTTACCAGACCCGTTCCGCTACTCGTAGTCCGGGCCGCAGCCATACCATCGCCGAATGAAGCGACGGCTGGTGATGGTTGGCACTCTCGGGCTTCTGGTTTCCTGCACCTCGTCACCGGCACTGCCGCCGCTGCTGGTCATCACCGACGACAACGCCATCACCGCCATTTCACCTGAAGGCGAAACCGTCGAGCTGGTCGCAGCCGACCCCAACCGCCAGGTATCCCAGGCGACGTGGGCGCCGGATGGGCGTCTGGCTGTATGGACCGAAGTCGATGCCGCATCCGGCGAGGCCGTCATCGCGATGGGCAACTCCGAGGGACAAAGAAGGATTGATGGCGCCACTATTCCCTTCTTCTACGCCTGGAGCCCCGAAGGCGACCACGTTGCCTATCTCGGCAACTCCCCCGACGGTGGCGGGGTGGCGCTGGGGCTGGTCGACGTCGCGACGGGCACTGCCCGCCTCGTTGACAGCGGGGCGCCCTATTACCTGGATTGGGCACCGGACGGCTCTCGCCTGGCGGTGCATGTGGATTCGACATTCCTCGGCTTCGTCGATCTCGAAGGGAACAGGACGGCAATTACAACTGTGGCCGGCTTGTTCCAGGCACCACAATTCCTCGACGACGGCCGTTTGCTGGTGGCCACTGGTGGCGATCTCCAGGGGGTCGCCGTATCGGAAGATTCCGGCGAACCGGCGGTGATCGCTCCAATCACCGGCGGCACCTTTTTCTCAGCCTCCGCCAATGGAGCCATGCTCGCTTATACCGATACAGCCAACGCTCCGATTCTCGGGTCTCTTTCCGTCGTTCCGATCGAGGGCGGAGAACCAGAACCAGTCAATGAAGACGGCGTCGTTGCCTTCGAGTGGTCTCCGTCCGGCGAGCGACTCCTTTTCATGACCGTGAATGCGGAAGGGACCGCCTTGATCCCCCAGATCTGGGAGGCGGGTTCCGTGGAAATGTATGAGGAACTGCTTCCTACCCAGGAGATGATTAGCTCGTATCTCCCCTTCTGGGATCAGTACAGCCGGGTCCTGACCCTGTGGGCGCCGGATGGTGCCAGCTTCGTCCTGCCGGTCGACGGGGAGAACGGCGGCAGCATCGTCGTCTATGACGTCGAGAGCGGCGACACCACCCGGGTGTCCGGCGGTCGCTTCGCCAGCTGGGCTCCCCGCTCCTAGACCGAGACCACCGTTCCGGGTCGGGCGGACGGGTCGGGCCGTTATGGTCCCGATTGTGTCGGTGACGATTACACCCGAAATCCTGTGGACCCTTCCCCGAGTCGAAGCCCCGGTCAGCGCGGGCGGCGGCCGCGTGGTTGTGCCGGTGACCACCTACGACATCTCCGCCAATGCCGGCAGCGGTCGCATCTGGTTGGTCGACGGCGATGGTTCCCGAAAGGCCCTCACGGCCCCCGAATTCAATGCCTCCAAGCCAGCCGTGAACCCGTCCGGTTCCAGACTCGCATTTATCGCTTCGATCGGTGAGGACAAGGTCAAGCAGATCTATGTCTCGGACCTGGACGCGGCGCCTGCCGGACCCGACTCGACCAAAGCTCTGACCTCATTCCCCCTGGGAACCCTCGGTGGTCGATGGCTCCCTGATGGCCGCGGCCTCGTGGTACTGGCTTACGTGCTCAAGGGACATCTGGATCTCGAAGCCACGGCCGGCGAACTCGCTCGACGCAAGGATGCGAAGTTCGTCGTGCACACCACCGAAGACCTCATCTATCGGTACTGGGACACATGGTTGACGACAGGCGAAGTACCGCATTTGTTCCGGGTTGACCTGGATAGCCGCAAGGTGACCGATCTCACTCCGAGCTCGACCCGATGGTGGAGCTGGCCGAACACCGACGACCCGCTCGACAGCTTCGCCGTCTCCCCCGACGGCCGTCACATCGCCTACGTGGCCGATTCGTCAGAGCCTCCCCACCGAAGGATCCGGCGCCGCCTCTACGAGCTCGAACTCGATACCGGACACGAAGCGGACCTCACTCCGGAAGACGTGGTTCAGATTCATCGACCCCGCTACTCACCCGACGGCCGCACGATCGCCTACGGGTTTCAGGTCGTCCCCGACTATTACGGGGACCCGATCAAGCTCGGGCTGTTCGATCGATCGGCCGGTGCCCACCGCAAGCTCGCCGAGGGTTGGGATCGCTCGGCCGATCAATGGGAGTTCGACGGACGCGGGGACCTCCTCATAGTCGCCGAGGACTCTGGCTATTCCCACCTCTTCCGTCTGACCGGGGTCGAGCCCGTGCTCGAACCCATTGCGCTCGGCGGCAGCCTCACGTCACCCGTCGTCGATGCCGACGGCACGGTCTTTCTCTTGAGACACAGCCTGCACCAACCACCCGAAGTCGTCAGGCTCGGCGCCGACGGTGAGCTGGTGCCCTTGACAGACTTTGCGGCAAGCCTCCTTGATGACGTCAGCTGGGGAGCGGTAGAAGACCTCACCTTTAAGGGAGCCGACGGCGATCCGGTACAGATGTTCCTGATCCATCCATCCGGTGTTGCTGAAGCTGGCCCGCCGCCTTTGTTGCATCTCATCCACGGAGGCCCCCATGGAGCGTTCACCGATGGATGGCAGTGGCGATGGCATGCACAGTCCTTTGCCGCCCGCGGTTTCCTGGTCGCCATGGTCAACTTCCACGGCTCCACTTCGTTCGGTGCCGATTACACCTCTTCAATTCAGGGTGCCTGGGGAGACAAGCCCTATCGCGACATCGAGGCAGCGACCGACCTCCTGGTGAACCGGGGCCTGGTTGACGAATCCCGAATGGCCGTGGCGGGCGGTTCCTACGGCGGCTACATGGTCGCCTTCATCACCGGCCAGACCGACCGCTACGCATGCGCAGTCGCCCACGCCGCCGTCACCAATTTCGGCGGCATGTATGCCTCGGACATCACGGGCGGCCGGGCGCTCGCCTACGGCTCGGAGATCTTCGAGGACCGAACCCGGGTTGAGCGATATAGCCCGTCCTCACATGCCTCCGGATACAACACTCCAACCCTGGTCATCCACGGCGAGCGCGACTATCGAGTGCCGCTGACCCAGGGCCTCGAGCTCTACGGCGTCTTGAAGGCCAAAGAAGTCCCTTCCCGCCTGGTCTATTACCCGTTGGAGAACCACTGGATCCTCAACCCTCAACCATCACTTCACTGGTACCAGGAAGTCTTCTCATGGTTAGATGTCTACTTGAGGTAGAGACCTTACCCGCGTTTCTGTGGGTAAGTCGATTTTGTCATTCACAGAAGACGCCAGACGCTAGACGCCAGACGCCAGCCAGGAAAACGACCGGTCATGGGTGAGACGATCGTTGTTTTCGCGGGCGGTGATCCCCCACCGGCGTCGGTGCTTGAGGGCCTTCCGGAAAGCGCCTATGTGATCGCAGCGGATTCTGGGTTTGATCATGCGACTCGCCTGGGCGTCAAGGTCGACCTCCTGGTTGGCGATCTCGACTCGATCTCGGCGGCGGGACTAGGAGCCGCCGGAGCAATCGAGCAGCACCCCACCGACAAGAACGCAACCGATCTGGCGATCGCCCTCGATGCTGCTTCGAGGAGAGAACCTTCGCTGGTGATCGTGGTGGGCGGAGCCGGCGGTCGGATCGATCACTTTCTTGCCAACGCAGCCTTGTTGACCGCGTCTGCGTACTCAGAGCTCAAACTGACCTGGCTGCCCGGCGGCGCGGCAGTCCACATTGTCCGCGATCGGATCGAGCTATCGGGCTCACCTGGGGACGTCGTCAGCCTCCTCCCCTACGGAGGTCCGGCCCGCGGGGTCAGCACCGACGGACTTCGATGGCCGCTGACCGATGCGGTGCTCGCGCCCGGCACCAGCCTCGGGGTGTCGAACCAGATGATCGACACGAGAGCAACCGTGGAACTCCGCGCCGGGGTCCTTCTCACGGTCCAACCCCACGTACCCTGAGAACGGTTTGCGAGTTGGGACCTGGACCTTCCGGATTGAGAAGGAGTGGGGAGGGGTACTGGCCGGCGATAGACTTCGGACCGAATCTCGTAAACCTTCTCGTCGCGGCAGGCCTATCAGGTTTGATCGGCTTTGAGAGAGAATTCAACAAGCGCGACGCTGGCCTCCGCACCCACATCATGGTCGGGATGGGGGCTGCCCTATTCACAATTGTCGGAGCTGAACTGGGAGTGGACCGAACCCGGATGGCGGCGCAGGTGGTTTCGGGTATCGGCTTCATAGGGGCCGGGACCATCTTCCGGGCGGGTGACAGCATCAAAGGGCTCACCACCGCGGCCGGCATGTGGACGGTGGCGGGGATCGGTGTTACCGCCGGTTTCGGCATGCTCGCCCTGGCCGTGACGGCCACGGTCGTGCCACTCTTGGTTCTATTCGGGTTGCTGCCAGTTGTCGAACGACTCGGATCGAAGAACCAAAAGGCAAAGACTGAAGCCGATGACGCCGACTAGGCCGGGTACACCTCGGGGTTGACACACCAGGGAAGCGGCTTACCGTCCAACCCTGCGACCAGATTCTCGACCGCTCGCGTTGCCATCGCCAGTCGGGTCCGCACGCTGGCCGAGCCGAGATGGGGAATCACGATGCAGTTGGGCAACGACACCAACGGGTGGTCCACAGGGATCGGCTCGGGATCGGTCACGTCGAGGGCGGCCCGGCCAATCCGGCCGGACGAGAGGGCTTTGGCCAGGGCGTCATGATCGACCAGGCCCCCGCGGGCGATATTCACCAGCGTCGCCCCCGGCTTCATGGCCTCGAGGGCAGCCTCGTCGATGAGGCGCCGGGTTGAGGAGTTCAGCGATGCGCTCAAGATGACATGATCCGACTCGGCCAGCAGGTCCTCCATGGAGCGATAGCCGATTCGGAATTCGGACTCGAGGGCTGCCTTGCGCCTCGGGCCGGCGTAAAGCAGGCGGACTCCGAATCCACGCAGTCGCCGGGCGATCGCCTCGCCGATCCGCCCCAGCCCGACGATGCCCACCGTGGATCCGTGGAGATCGTCTCCGGTGAGCAGGTCGAGGCTCCATTGCCTCCATTGCCCGGTGCGGACCAGATCCTGTCCCTCGGGAATTCGGCGAAGACTGGCGAGGAGTAGAGCCATCGCCGTGTCTGCGGTGGTCTCGGTGAGGACGTCGGGCGTGTGCCCGACGGGTATGTCTCGAGCGGTACAAGCCGCGACATCGATGTTGTCCACTCCAACGGACATTTGCGAGATCACCCTCAAACGCGGAGAGGCGTCCAGGAGGGCAACGTCGACCTCATCGACCAGCATGCAGAGAAGGCCCTCAGCGTCCTGGCACTGTTCGAGCAGCATGGCGCGGTCGGCTGGATCAGGCCCCGGAAACTCAAAATTGGTGCCAGACGGATAAAGCGATCGCGCCGCTGCCGGCAATTCCCCCGTCACTACGTACCTGGGCACCTGCCCAACCCTAGGTACCTTCTTGGCCAACCCTAGGTAGCTTCCCGGCGTGTTTCGTAGCTTCACGGCTAATTTGGGGGTGTGCCGCGAGCCCGGTTTCCAGTCACGACCGGCCGAAACGCCGGCCGCCTCCTCCCGATAATGATCGTCGGTTGGGTTCTGTTGGCGTGCGGGGGCCCCTCGTCGACGGTGACGTTGGCTCTTGTAACGACATCGACCACGGTGGTCCCGACAACCCACGTCGAGGTTGCATCGGACCTTCCGCTGAGCACTACAACTACCGGCGTGACCGCTGAGTCTCTGCCGATCGGTTCTTCGCTGGTAGGGCATGCCACCACCGAAGTCGAGATCTTTGATAGGCCCGAACTAGCGGCGCCTTCCTATGTTCTCGAGCCCGCAACGTCCCTCGGATCTCCCCGCGTGTTCCTGATTGAGACCGGGCCCGTCGATGGCTGGGTGGAGGTGTCCCTTCCGATCAGGCCGAATGGCTCCAGCGGCTGGGTGCGAGCCGGCGCCCTCGATCTCGACGTTCTCGACTACGCGATATTCGTCGATCTGTCCGATCGCCGGCTCCGGTTGGAGCAGGGCGACGAAGTCGTGCTGGATACCGAGGTGGCGGTCGGATCACCACACAACCCGACGCCAACCGGCAGTTACTTCGTGACCGACATCGTCCAACTGGCCGACCCCGGCGGACCTTGGGGCCCCTTCGCCCTGGGGCTCTCAGCCTTCTCGGACACCATCACAGAATTCAACGGCGGCGACGGCATCATCGGCATCCATGGCACCAACCGTCCGGGCAGCATCGGTGAGTCGGTGTCGCTCGGCTGTGTAAGAGTCCCCAACGAGATAGCTGCCCAACTGGCCGAGTTGGTGAAACTAGGAACACCAGTGGAGATCAATGCTTGAGGGTGGGGGGCGTTTTGCGTTATACGGTTTACGTTTACGTCAAACCCTGGACTCAATGTCGTCCGCGGTTTTGGACGTAAAACGTAGAACGTAAAACGTACAACGTGATTTACCGCGGGACCGTCTTCCATGGGACGTCTTTATCTACCCGGGGTTCGCCGGGGAGGCCTAGAACTCTTTCACCGAGGATGTTCTTCATGATCTCGGAGGTGCCCCCCTCGATCGAATTGGCGCGGGCCCGGAGAAAACTCTTCTGACGGGTCAACCGACCGGAGCCGGCTTCATCGGGAGTCACGAATGGGTACCCCTCCGGCAACAACATTCCCTCGGCGCCCATCAGGTCGACGGTGAAAGAGGAGATTCGCTTGTTGAGATCAGCCCAGTGCAGCTTCGAAGTGGAGCCCTCAGGCCCGGGGGTTCCGAGGGCTCGGGACTGATTGGCTCGCATCCCGGTGAGGCGCAAGGCCTCGGCCTCGCACCACAACTTCATCATCTCGTCTCGCAGGTACGGATCGGTCAGGCCCTTCTCGATCCAGACCCCGGTGGTTTCGGCGATGGCCCCGCCGCCCCTCGGCAGCTGGGTCGAGCCGATCGCCACTCTTTCGTTCATCAGAGTGGTGAGGGCCACCCTCCACCCGTCCCCTACCGATCCCAGCCGGTACGAATCCGGGATCCGGGCGTCCGTGAAGTAGACCTCGTTGAACTCCGCCTCTCCGGTGATCTGACGCAACGGCCGCACTTCGACCCCGGGCTGTTGCATGTCGACGATGAAGTATGTCAAACCTTGATGTTTGGGAAGATCGGGATCGGTCCGGGCGACCAGCATCCCCCAGCGCGAAGTGTGTGCAAGAGTCGTCCACACTTTCTGGCCGTTGACAATCCACTCGTCACCGTCCCTGACCGCCCTCGTCGCCAGGCCTGCCACGTCCGAGCCGGCTCCCGGCTCCGAGAACAGCTGGCACCAGACTTCCTCAGCTGTGAACATCGGCCGCAGCCAGCGTTCCATCTGCTGGACGGACCCATGCGCCACCACAGTGGGTGCTCCCATCCCGTGGCCGATAACGTTGCGGGCGACGTTGTGACGCGAGACGTTTTCCTCCGTCAAGCGATCGTTGACGATCCCTTGCAGGCCGGGCGCCAGGCCCAGTCCGCCATGGCCGACCGGGAAGCTGATCCACGCCAACCCGGCGTCGAACTGGTAGCCCCAGAATTCCTGGGGCGGGATTGCGCCAGGGTCGTGTCGGGACAACAGGAGGTCGAGGCGTTCCCTGACCTCCCGTTCGTCCTTACGAGCGGTCCCGGAAGTCCCGTTTGCTGAATCGATCGGGGTCGTTTCTATCGCCATGGGAAAAGGCTAAACCCTCAACCGGACATAGGCGTTGGTGAGCACCGGCAGCGATCGCTCCCTGGTTGTCGCCTCGACGTGCACCAGCTCCGCCTCTTTCCACATCGATATCACGAGCGTTTCACCAGGGAAAACCACTCCGGCAAATCGGGCTCGATACGACGCGACCGATGTGGACTGTCCGCCGAGAGCATGGTCCACGACCGCCTTGCAGACCATCCCGAACGAGCAGAGGCCATGCAGGATCGGGCGATCGAAACCGCCGAAAGCTGCGAAAGCCGGATCGGCATGCAACGGATTCCTGTCGCCGCTGAGACGATAGAGAAGAGCCTGCTGTGGGATTGTCGTTGCTTCCACGACTAGATCGGCCGCACGATCGGGCAGATACGCCTCCCCCTCGGATGCGACCTGGCCGGTTCGGGCCTGATCGAAGCCGCCCTCACCCCGGGCGAAGATCGATGCCCGATTGGTGAAGAGCGGTCCGGCCTGGTCGGACGAAATTGACTCGACCACTATCAATGCGGCCTTGCCCTTGTCATAGACGCCGGTGATCTGGCTGACGGTGTGCACGGAAGCGGTCACGGGCAATGGACGATGAATGTCGACCTCGTGCTCCCCGTGCAACAACAGCATCGGGTTTAGATCGAGGCCATCGAGGCCGGGAACATGAGCCATCGCCTCAAAGGGTGGAATCGTCGCGAAGCTCGGCAGAACCTTGAGGTTCGGCTCGTAGCAGTAAGAGAGTTCTGAATCCGAAGTAGGAGGGTCACCCGCCCCGACGCCGAGGTGGTAAAGAATGACTTTCGCCTCGTCCCAGGAAGTATCGAGGTCGGGCAACCTGGCCCCGACGACCTTGCCCACATCGATGGGCATCCATCAATCCCCGAGATTTTTGGCGCCGAGATTATTGGCGCCGAGGTTCCTGGCGATGATCATGATCTCATCGTTCGAGCTACCTGGGATTTCGTAGGACGACACATCACGAATCTGGTCGATGTTGGCCTGTATCTCTTCGACCGCTGGCACAACCTTCGGACCGGCAAACCACCCCGGGTTGGTCCCGATGAAGATCCTCCCGTAGCGCCCTCCCCCGGCAGTAAAGATCTCATGGGTGTAGGGGTTGGCCTCCGAGGCGAGGAAAACGACCATCGGCATCACTTGTTCCGGGGCCACCAGATCGGCCAGAGGACCGAGCAGTTGTTCGGTCATCCGGGTTCTCGCCACAGGACCGATCACGTTCGATTGGATCCCGTACTTGGCACCTTCGATGGCCAGGACATTTGACAGGCCGACCAGGCCCATCTTGGCGGCGCCGTAGTTGGCCTGGCCGAAGTTCCCGAACAAGCCCGAGTTAGAGGCCGTGTGCACAAAACGTCCATAACCGTACTCCTTCATCACCTTGAAGGCGGGCATCGAAACGTAGAACGCCCCTTTGAGATGCGTGTCGAGAACACCGTGCAGATCATTGAGGGTCATATTGGAGAAGCTGCGGTCCCGCAGGATGCCGGCGTTGTTGATGACGACGTCAACCGATCCGAAGGCGTCTACTGCCGCCGTAACAATCGCCTCACCGCCTTCCGGGTTCGACACCGAGTCATAGTTGGGAATTGCTTCGCCACCGGCGGCCTTGATCTCCTCGACCACCGCATCGGCCGCCCTGGTCCCTGCCCCGCTCCCGTCGACTGAGCCGCCAAGATCGTTGACAACGACGCGGGCGCCGCGACGGGCCAGCTCCAGGGAGTAAGACCGGCCCAACCCTCCGCCAGCGCCGGTAACAACGGCCACGCGGCCATCAAAGGAGATCTCGGACATGGGTGTCCTAAAGCCCCAACGCCCGGGCTACGAAAGTTGCCATCTGATCTCTCTTCACCGGATCGACCGGGCAATACAGACTCGGAGCGGACGAGCATCCGGTGGTGATTCCCGCCAGGCGAATCGCTTCGACCGCCTGGGCGTACCACTGATCCGCCGGGACATCCTCGAAGGCGGCGCCCGCTGTCGGCAGTCCCAGCGCAAACGCCCGGTTTAGAAACACCGCCATCTCCGCCCGGGTCACCGGCCGGTCGGGACCGTAGGTCCCGTCGGCATTTCCGGTAGTGATGCCAAGTTCTTTGAGTCGCTCCACATAGCCCGTGTACCACTGTCCCGCCGGAACATCGGGGAATGCTCCGGTGAAAGCGGCCGATGGCTGTTCCCCGATCGCCGTGATCAAGAGGGCCGCCATCTCGGCCCTGGTGACATCAGTGGCCGGACAGAAGCGATCGACGAGGGGAGGGTTGCAGCCCCGCGTGATGCCAAGGGCGGCGATGGCCTCGATGCTGGCCTCGTGGAGGTTGCCGTTGTCGTCGATGAAGCGCTCCGTAACGGCCTGGCCTTGCACCTGCACCCGGAAAGTCTCCCCGATCCTCTCGAGAATCGTGATCGTCATCCCCCGCACCGTGAAGGTCTCCCCTACCCCGAAGACGTGCTCGCTCGAGCTGAACGATGCCACCGCCGGGACTGGCGATGTCCTTCGCTGAAGACCGAAGCAACCACCTGCGACCGTAGGCGAGCAGCTGTTCTGATCGATCGAGTAGACCTCGACCCCTTCCACTGGAATACCCGAGTCGTATCCGGACATGAGCCTGACGCTCAGGGTCTCGAAGGCGCCGGGCACGTCGGTCGGAAGGACCAGCATCTGGATACCGGATCTGGCCCCCAGGGTGTAAACCAGATCGCCGCCACGGTGGAAGAACACACCTTCTGATCCAAACCATCCAGCGGCATAGCGGTTGAGGGCGATGGTGCCGATGTTGAGGATGTCGGAATCGCCGCCGCTCATGAGATCCATCGGATTGTCGTATTCGTAGACGACGCCGTTCTCGAACGTCACCTGGCCAGCGTACGAGTGGGGCCAGAAAATGGCGTGACCGATCTCATGAGCGGCGGTGCGGAGTTCCGGGGTGCTCCCGAAGCTCACCAATGCCTCGCCCCCGAGCACAACAATCCTGGCGTTGGCCGGGTAGGTGTTCGGGCAGCCCTCGGCCACCTGGCATACGAAGCCGCCAGTCGCATAGCCGCCCCCGTACGAGGCGTCGATAACGACGACGGCACCCTCGCTAGCACCGCCACTCTGGGCAGCCACGAGCCCTTCGCACTCTCCTTGCAGCCGGAACGGGTTCTCGGGCCACTGCGAGGGCTGAGTTGCTATAACGGTGCCGGCTGGTGCGAAGACCGGGCTGTAGAGGTTGGCAGACAGCAACTGGAAGTGCGACGTGACCGAGGCGTTGAGCACATTTGCGGCCTGGGCCGGAGTGATCGCGACGCTGCCATCGGGGACGTCGCAGATCCACACTTCCCACGAGTCGGTGCCGATCGAATAGGTATCGGTCTGCTCCTTGAAAGAGATCAGTCCGAGGGGGTCCGACCCGAAAGGATCGGTCTGTGCAGACACCGGCACAGACGTCATGACCAGCAGGATCACTGCGAACGCCAGCGCCGTCCCGGTCGAGGCCCGGCGTCCGGGTGACGTTGGCATCACTCGCCTTCCCGACGATTGAGCACTGTCGGTTCCCGACGATTGAACATGTGGACCCCCGGTTGATCAGCCGTACATCGACTCGATGTCGATTGAGTATTTCTCGAGCACTACCCGCCGCTTCAACTTCAGGGACGGGGTTATCTCTCCACTATCGGGCGTCCAGGCATCGGGCACGATCACAAACTTCTTTACCTGCTCCACTCTCGACACTTCCTGGTTGGCTGTGTCTAGGGCCGACTGCAGTTCGGATCTGACCTCAGGAAGCTGGCTGAAGGTGGCGAGGTCGGTAAAGGGAACACCATGTTTGGCCGCCCAGATGGGGGCCTCTTCCGCATCGAGGGCGACGATCATCGACAGATACTGTCGGCCGTCACCGATCATGCACGCCTGTGCGACGAGGGCATGGTTCTTGAGCGCTGTCTCCAACTTGGCCGGGGCAATGTTCTTGCCGGCAGCGTTGATGATGATCTCCTTCTTGCGTCCAACGATGAAGAGGAAGCCGTCCTCGTCGAAGCGCCCGAGGTCGCCGGAATGGAGCCATCCCTCGGAGTCGAATGCCTCGGCGGTCTCCTGCGGCGCCTGGTGGTAACCGGCAGTGATAACCCCTCCACGCATCAGGATCTCACCGTCATCGCCGAGAACGACCTCCACCCCGGGAAGGGCGCGACCGACGCTGCCGATCTTCTCCGCCCCGGGCAGGTTGCTCGTGGCTGGCCCGGTGGTTTCACTCATCCCGTACAACTCGAAGAGTGGAATCCCGATCCCCCGGAAGAAGAAGATCAGGTCGGCGCTGATCGGGGCGGCCGCGGTGATCGCGATGTCGATCGCGTCCATGCCGAGGCCATGGCGAACCTTCGAGAATATGAGGCGTTCAAACAGAGCCAGCTTGACCTTGTCGATCAGTCCGGGCGACTTCCCGGATTGGGTGGTGCGCATGACTGACTCGCCATGAGCAACCGCGCTTCGGATCAACTTTTCACGCTTGGGATCTTCGCCGAATCGCGCCTCGAGACGGTTGTGGAACTTCTCCCAGACGCGGGGCACGGCCACAAAGAGAGTCGGGCGGGCCTTCGTCACATACTCGAGAACCAGGCCGATGTCGGGGCAATACCAGACTTCTCCGGCGAGATAGGCCCCGAGATAGTGGGTGGACATCCGCTCGGCGATGTGGGCCAATGGCAGATAGGACACCATCCTCGGATTGTCGGGCAGATCGGTTCCGCGCCGAACGCACTCGGCGGTCCACATCACGTTTCGGTGCGTGACCATCACACCCTTGGGGACCCCGGTCGTCCCGGAGGTATAGATGAGCGTTGCTAATCCTTCCGGCTTGGCTGCAGCGGCCGCCCGCTCAACCAGGCCCGGATCGGCGGCCAGGGCCGCCCGGCCGCGCTCGAGCAGGTCATCCCAGGAGAGGACCCAGTCGACCATGTTGTAGTTCTCGGCACCCTCCATGAGGATCACATGGCCCAGCGCGGGCAACTCCGACTTGATCGCCTCCCAGCGCTTCATGAACGAGAGATTCTCGAGAATCGCCACTTTGGCGCCGCAGTTGGCGGCCACGTACTGAATCTGGCCTTGGGCGAGGGTCGAATAGATGGTGACGCCGGTCGCACCGGAATGCACCGCCGCCAGGTCGCCAATCACGTGCTCAGGCCTGTTGCCGGCCATTATTGCAACGAAATCGCCTCCCGACACCCCTAGCGAGATCAGACCGGCAGCGGCCTCGTGGACCGACTTTCGATACTGCGACCAGGTCAGATGGCGCCAGATGTCGCCTTCCTTCCAGTGAATCGCAGCCTTGTCGGCGTAGTCGCGGGCGTTGCGATTGAAGACATCGACCAGGGTCTTCCCCTCGACGGCCGCATCGATCGCCTTGCGCTCTGCCATTACGGTTGCCGTGCTTGACGAATGCGGGGCCATTGCTCCTCCAGGGTTCAGCGGACGGCTCTCTCTTTGCGGAGCATACCGACCTCGGCCTCGCTGTATCCAAGGGTCCCAAGAATCCGATTCACCTCGGCCATCGATTCATCGGTGCTCGACAGCCTTTCCCGGGCCGGAATTGGGGCCGGAGTCCGGGAGAATCTCGGAGCGGGGGCGGGTTGGAAGATGCCATCAATTTCGAGAAATGTCCTCCGGGCGGCCAGATGTGGGTCGGTCAGCGATTCGGAGAAGGTCAGCACAGGGGAAACACAGGCGTCCGTCCCCGAGAACCGGTCAACCCATTCGGCCCGGCTGCGCGAGGCGAACTCGGCCGCGAATCGGGCCGACATCGACTCCCATCTGCTGCGGTCGTACTGGTCGCCGACATCGGCGGGATCGAGGCCGAGGCCGGTCAAGAAGGCTGCGAAGAATTGAGGTTCGAGGGCTCCGACGGCTACGAATCCGTCATCCCGGGTGCGATAGGTCCGGTAGAACGGGGCGCCTCCGTCAAGCAAATTCGATTCCCGCTGCTCGATCCACGACCCGGACCCAAGCAATCCCCTGAAGACCGAGGCCAGCAGGGCGGATCCGTCGACCATCGCCGCGTCAACCACCTGACCCTCTCCGGACGAACGCGCATCGGTGAGGGCCGCCAGGATCCCCACCAGAAGGAGCATCGCCCCTCCTCCGTAGTCGGCGACCAGGTTTAGGGGCGGAAGGGGCCGGTCGGCCGGCCCGATGGCGGCGAGGTTGCCTGAAACCGCCAGATAGTTGATGTCGTGTCCGGCGGTTGTGGCCAGCGGCCCCGTCTGGCCCCACCCGGTCATCCGCCCGTAGATCAAGGCCGGATTGCGAGCGGAGCATTCCTCAGGGCCCAGACCGAGCCGTTCGGCAACTCCCGGCCGGTGGCCTTCGATCAGAATGTCGCTGGCGCCTGCCAGGCGGAGGACCACTTCCACCCCTGGTGCCCGCTTGAGGTCGACGACGATGGAGCTCTTCCCACGAGAAGTCGGATCGGACGCGCTGATAGCGGCGATCGGACCCGGGTCGGGGCGATCCACCCGAACCACTTCGGCCCCGAGGTCGGCCAGCACCATGCCCGCAAATGGCACCGGCCCGATTCCCGCAAGCTCCACCACTCTTACCCCGGCAAGGGGGCCGCGTCGCACCACATCGTCAGTCGGATCAACCATTGAACACAACGGTAGATACCCGATTCGCTTCTCACGGAGGCGTCGGCATGATTGCTCTAGCCTCCGGGCTGCAATAGGAGGCTGGTCGATGAGCAACAACGGAATCACCGTCACCGCCACCGGTGCGTCCTCGGGTTCCCCGGACAGAGCCATTCTGACTCTCGGGGCTACCGCCGTGCGCGGCGAGGTGGCGGCCGCCCTCGGAGTCGTCAACGGCAAACTTGAGAACCTCATCTCGACGTTGGCCGGCTATGGCATTGAGGGTCCCGACATTCAGACCTCAGATCTGTCGATCTGGCCCGAACGCAACAACGAGGGCGCAGTATCAGGGTTCCGGGTCAGGAACACCGTGAAGATCAGCACGAGCGATCTCGAGCGCCTTGGAGAGGTCACCGGCGCGTC
This sequence comes from Acidimicrobiia bacterium, assembly GCA_035525055.1. Classification (GTDB taxonomy): domain Bacteria; phylum Actinomycetota; class Acidimicrobiia; order Spongiisociales; family ZC4RG35; genus DATEEG01. The sequence continues at coordinate 19,663 of DATLEZ010000067.1, forward strand.
GACGGCTGTGTTGGGAGACCTTGCAGAGATGCATGGCCTTGCTTTCGAAGTTGCCGACGGGGCTCCGCTCGAGGCCCAAGCCCGGGCCCGAGCGTGGGACCGGGCCCTCGACAAGGCCCGCCAACTGGCCGGCCCGGCCGGCACCCGCCTCGGGCAGGCGATCGACATAACCGAAACCAGCGGGCAGGGGCCGGGACCAATGCCCAAACGGGCAATGGCGATGGCGGTGGCGGAAGCGGCTTCGGTCGAAGTCGGAAGCGCTTCGAGGGAGGTTCGCCTCCTGGTCCGGTTTGCCCAGTTCCCGGACGACCACGCGTCCGGATGACTCGCCAAAGCGGCGTCCTCGCTCACATCACATCGCTCCCGGGTCCCCACGGGATCGGGACGCTCGGGGAAGACGCTCGGCTATTCGCGCGGGCTCTATCCGACGCCGGCCAGCACTACTGGCAGATGCTCCCCGTTGGACCCACCGGCTATCGGGATTCGCCCTACCAATCGCCTTCGACCTTCGCCGGGAATCCTCTCCTGATCGACTTGAACGACCTGGTAGCCGATGGGCTGTTGCATGGTCCCGAAATCGATCAGCTCACCGCCCTTCCTCGGGACCGGGTGAACTTCGGGGAGTTGATTCCTGACAAGACCAGGTTGCTGATCCTGGCGGCCCGTCGATTCCTTCGTCGGGGCGGCGACGATGAGTACGACGGTTTTCGCAAGACCTCCTGGCTCGATTCGTATGCCACCTTTGCGGCCATCAAACAGTCCTACGGGGGTCGCTCGTGGGTGGAGTGGGAACGCGGGTTGGCGATGAGGAACCCTGGCGCCATCGCCCGTGCCTCGGCACGTTTGGAGGGCCGGATCGAGGTCGAGCGGGCGATTCAATACCTTTTTCATCGTCAATGGGAAGCGCTGGTCAACCATGCCCGCTCACTCGGTGTGGCGTTGATCGGTGACCTTCCAATCTTCGTGGCGCACGACTCAGCCGACGTCTGGTCCCGGCCGGACCTCTTTCATTTGGGATCGGACGGACGACCCAGCGTCGTCGCCGGTGTTCCTCCCGACTACTTCGCCGCGACCGGGCAGCGGTGGGGCAATCCGTTGTATGACTGGGATGCGCATCGAGCGGAGTTGTATCAGTGGTGGGCCGATCGGCTTCGCGCGACCTTCGCCAGGTTCGATATGGTGCGCATCGACCACTTCCGAGGGTTCGTCGCCTTCTGGGAGATCCCCGCCTCCGAACCTACCGCTGTCAACGGTCACTGGGTCGAAGGGCCCGGCATCGAGTTGTTCACCGCCCTCCAATCGAGGATCGGTCCAATGTCGATCATCGCCGAAGATCTCGGCATCATCACCGACGAGGTCACCAACCTCCGGCAGTCGTTCGGATACCCCGGAATGAGGGTGGCACAGTTCGGATTCGATGAGGAGATCGACACCGCCATTCATCATCCCGACAACTACCCGACCGACGTCGTTGCATACACGGGAACCCATGACAACGACACAACCCTTGGTTGGTTCTGGGGCGACAATGGTCGCCACGATCGACGGCGTCTCGATCGCAACAGGCGGCGCCTTCTCGCTCTCACCGGATCGCGGGGTGAGGAAATCAACTGGGATCTCATCAAAATCGTTCTGGCCTCGGCTGCCGAGACGGCCGTGGTGCCGGTCCAGGATCTCCTCGGGCTTGGCATCGAAGCGAGGATGAACACCCCGGGCCAAGAGGAGGGCAATTGGATCTGGCGGATGACCGGTCGGATAGGTCCGGAACTCGTCGAGCGACTCGGGCAGGCAACGTCGGCGGCCGAGCGGTGACCGGACCGCAACGATTCGAGATGAGCTGAACCGCATGACTTGGGATCCCGACAGCTACATGGCGTTCGCCGATCTGCGAAGCCGACCGGGCCTGGAGTTGATCGCCAGGATCAACCACCCGGATCCCGAGGTCATCGTCGACCTCGGTTGCGGGCCCGGGCACTTGACGGCCGTTATGGCGCGGCGCTGGCCCGACGCCCGGGTCGTGGGAATCGACGATTCGGCCGAGATGCTGGAGAGGGCCGCGTCGCAATTCCCATCCCAGCAATGGCCCACCATCAAGTGGCAGCACTCGGAGATCGCCACCTGGGCCCCGTCGTACCCGGTATCGATCGTGTTCAGCAACGCCGCCCTGCATTGGCTCGGGAATCATCAGGTGTTGATCCCCCACCTCATGTCGCTGATCTCGGCTGGTGGAGTGCTGGCCGTGCAGATGCCGGACAACTGGGATCAACCATCGCACCGCCTGATCAGCCGGGTGGTCGACGAGCCGCGTTGGAGGTCACGAACGGCTCCCGCGTTCCTCGGCCATCCCGTGGCAGAGCCGGCCGAGTATCGCTCGTGGCTGCGACCGATGGCGGTAGAGATCGATCTCTGGAGAACGACCTACCACCACATCCTCGAAGGGCCTGACGCCGTCCTGGGGTGGGTGCGAGGATCAGTCCTCAGACCGATCCTCGCTGCCCTTCAACCCGACGAAGCGGCGGACTTCGTGTCACAGCTCACGGATGCATATCGGACCGCCTACCCGATAGAGGCTGACGGCAAGACCCCTTTTCCATTCAGCCGCCTCTTCATAGTCGCCCGGCGGGGCTGAGCCTGCAATCTGAATGCAGTAACCGGCGGAAAGCGCCGGACATAGCATTAGGTTCGCGGTTTTACGGCTTTTCGATGGGGACCCGGACGGCGTTGCCGTACTCAGTCCACGAGCCGTCGTAGTTGCGAACCCTCTCGAACCCGAGGAGGTGGGTCAGGACGAACCACGTGTGGGCCGAGCGCTCGCCGATCCGGCAGTACGCGATCACGTCATCGCCCGGGGCCAGGCCGGCTTCATTGATATAGAGACTCTTGAGTGCGTCCGCTGACTTGAAGGTGTTGTCCTCATTGGCCGCCTTCTTCCACGGAACACTCTTGGCGCCGGGGATGTGGCCACCTCGCAGGGCCCCCTCGTTCGGATAGTCGGGCATGTGCAACCGCTCGCCACGGTATTCCTCGGGTGAGCGAACGTCGATCAAGGGCTTCCGGTCCTTGCTGTGCGGCAGCACATCTCCCAGAAACGCCCGGACCCGGCGATCGTCGCGGGTGGGAGTCGGATAGTCGACCGGGGTCCGCTCGAGGGAGTCGGTGTTCAACGGGCGCCCCTCGGCGGCCCACTTGGCACGGCCGCCGTCGAGAAGCCGGGTATCGCGGTGACCGAACAACTCGAACACCCACAGGGCGTATGCGGCCCACCAGTTGAAGTTGTCCCCGTAGAAGACGACCGTGGTGTCGGGTCCGATTCCATGCTTGGACATCAAACGGGCGAATTGTTCAGCGTCGAGGTAGTCACGCATGACCGGATCGTTGAGATCCGCTACCCAGTCGATCTTGGTCGCACCGGGGATGTGGCCGGTGTGATAGAGCAGGGTGTCTTCGTCGGACTCGACGACAACCAGGTTCGGGTTGTTCAAGTGCTCGGCCAGCCAATCGGTAGAAACCAGGCGCTCGGGGTGGGAATAGCCCTGGAACTTGTCAGCGGTATCAGCGGCGGTAGGCAAGAAAGCTCCTCTTCTCGATCTCTTAACACTATCACCGTAGTGCTAACCCGGCCCCGGAGTACACTCACTTCCGTGGCACTTCCGGAGCGTTTGGCCCAGATCGTGGAGGCCTTCGCCACCTCGCCCAAGGACTTCCGGGTCGAAGCCCTGCTCGATTTCTCCAAGCGGCTCCCGGCTCTCCCCACTGACCTCGCGGCGGACCGCGACAGCCTCGAGCAGGTGCACGAGTGCCAGACCCCGTTCTTCCTCGCTACCCGCCTCGAGGACGGCAAGGTAAGAGTGTTCTTCGACGCTCCGCCGGAGTCTCCAACGGTGCGTGGCTATGCCGGCATCCTCGCTGCCGGCCTCGACGGTGAGACACCCGAGGCGATCCTCGATGTCGACAGCGACTTCTACATGAACATGGGCCTCGAAGAGGTAGTGACCCCTCTGCGGCTACGTGGCATGGGAGCCATCCTGGCCCGCCTCAAGCGCCAGGTCGCTGCCGCCCAGGCGGCGTAGACGCTCCCCTCTACTTCGGGGCCATTCTGATGCCACCGTCCATACGGATGGTTTCGGCGTTCATGTAGTCATGGGTCAAAAGGAAGTAGGCGGCTTCGGCGTATTCTTCGGCTGTGCCGAGCCTCTTCGGAAACAGCACCTGCTGTCCCAGCGACTCTCGAGCAGGCTCGGGGAGCCCGGCCAGCAAAGGCGTGTCCATGATGCCCGGTGCGATCGTGTTCACCCGGATGCCGACTGCCGAGAGATCCCTGGCGATCGGCAGCGTCATACCAACGATTCCACCCTTCGAGGCCGAGTAGGCCGCCTGCCCGATCTGGCCGTCGTAGGCCGCCACAGAGGCGGTGTTGACGATGGCCCCCCGCTGCCCGTCGGCCAGTGGCTCGGTCGTGGCCATCGCCGCGGCCGCCAGCCGGATCGTGTTGAACGTTCCCACAAGGTTGATCTCGATTAGCGACTTGAAGTGGCCCAGGTCATGGGGAGATCCATCCCTATTGAGGGTGCGGGCAGGTGGGGCGATTCCGGCGCAATTCACCAGGGCTCGAAGCGGCCCCGCCTCCATCGCCACCTCAACTGCCACCTGGACCTGAGACTCGTTGGTGACATCGGTGTGGCTGTATCCACCTCGGACCTCGGAAGCGAGCGCATCTCCCTTGTCGTCCTGGAGATCGGCGATCACTACGTGAACTCCGGCGGCGGCCAAACGGCGTACGGTGGCAGCTCCGAGCCCCGAGGCTCCCCCGGTCACCAGCGCCACGACTCCTGTCAGATCCATTCAGGTTCTCCTTGATTGAGGGCCCGGCCGACGATACTCGGGAGACAAATGGCACCTAATTGGCGGGGGACCCGGCGCCCTTCCGCAATCATCGGCGTGTTCGACTCCGGGGTTGGCGGTCTCTCGGTGCTGTCCGAGATCCGCCGACTCCTCCCCGAGCCGGACGTGATCTACCTGGCCGATCGCGCCAACGCTCCCTACGGCCAACGTTCACTGGAAGAGGTTCGCGGTTTCGCCGAGGCCTGCACTGCTCACCTTCTCGATCGAGGAGCAGGGCTCATCGTGGTCGCCTGCAATACCGCCTCCGCCGCAGCACTTCACCATCTCCGCGCCATCCATCCCCGGGTGCCGTTCGTGGGAATGGAACCGGCTGTGAAACCGGCCGCCGCCTTAACCCGCAGCAAGGTGGTCGGAGTGCTTGCCACCGCCGCTACTTTCCAGAGCGAATTGTTCGCCTCGGTGGTCGGCTGCTTCGCCAATGGGGTGACAGTCATCAACCAGGCGTGTCCGGGTTGGGCTGATCTCGTGGAAACCGGTGTGACATTGGGACCTGTGGCGGAAGCCGCCGTCGCTCGGCACCTCGACCCCGTCCTGGAGGCCGGGGCGGACACATTGGTTCTTGGATGCACCCACTACCCGTTTCTCCACCACCTCATCTCGGCCCGAGCTGGAGCCCAGGTCGCCATCGTCGATCCGGCCCGCGCCGTTGCGAGACAAGTCGTTGCCCTGGCGGGGGAATCGATCGCTCCGGATGGAGGCGGCAGCCTTCGACTCCTGACCACCGGCCACGCTGGCGATGCCAAGAACACCATGAGGGAACTGACGGGAATCGACCGGCCCGTCACCGCCGTAACCTTGGCGATACCGAAAACACAATGAGGGAGCTGACTGGAATCGATCGGCCTGTCACCGCCGTAACCTTGGCGGAAGAGTGAGCAGCCCAACACCAACGGGATCTAACGAACTGGACCCGTGGGATGAGGCGCTTCTGGCGGCCCTGGAGCGGAATCCGCAGGAACGGCTGCTGACTTTGCCGGAGTTGGCCGAGGCGTCCAATTTCTCGACCACTCTTCTCGAAGTAGTGGTCCGCGAGGGCTTTCTCACCCCGGTCCAGGAGAATCCCGAGCCGCTCTTCGAATTGGCCGATGCCGAAACGCTCAAGGCCGGCCTCGCATTGGTCGAGGCAGGACTGCCACTGGGAGAATTGCTCGACCTTGCCCGGCGCACCGACACCGCCATGCGACCGATCGCCGAACGGGCTGTCGAGGTGTTCGCTCGCTACGTGCGCGATTCGGTCGAAGCCAACGCCAGCAACGACGACGAGGCCGTCACAAAGCTGGTCTCGGCTTTCACCACGATGCTCCCCGCCACCGGCCGCCTGGTCGATCGCCACTTTCGCCGCCTTCTGATCGAGGGAGCCCGGCGGCGTCTGGCCGGAGACTCATGACTCTCCGGATCGAACCGACCGAGATCACCATCGAAGGTGCCCTGGCACGCGGGCCGCACACCGTGTGGATCTCACCCGAACTGACGCTGGCCGGTTTCGGTCAGCGCCTTCGGCTCGATCCCGGAGTCGGTCCGGGTCGCTTCGAGAGAGCCCGATGGATGTTTGCCGAATGGGTTGGGGACCAGGGCCCGATCGAATTCGATGGTCTCGGGCAAGGCGGGCCCTATGCCTTCGGCAGCTTCACCTTCGACGAGGAATCCTCGCCTTCGGTCTTGTTAATCCCCGAGATCGTTTTCGCATCTGACGGCAGATCGTCATGGCTCGTCTGCCATGGGCTCCCCCATCAGGCATGGGGTGAGACAGTGCCCGGACATCCCGGAGCACAGCCCGACCGTCCCCGCTTCGCCGGCTCCTCGTTGCCCGATCACCTATGGCTCGATGCAGTGGCCCGGGCCATCAAGGAAATCGGGGCCGGCAAGTTGGAGAAAGTGGTTCTGGCCCGCGATCACGCCCTCTGGTCGAAGGAGCCTTTCGACCTGCATCGGGTGTTGAACAAACTCCATCGCGGCTTTCCCGAGTGTATGGTGTTTCTGGTCGACGGGCTGGTCGGCGCATCCCCGGAGCTTCTGATTCGAAAGGTCGGAAACGCGGTCACGTCATTGGCCCTGGCAGGTTCGGCCCGGCGCGACGCCGAGCCGGCAGCGGATCGGCGCCTCGGGTTGGAGCTGCTGGCTTCGCAGAAGGACCTCCACGAGCACGCCCTCGCTTCGGCCTCGGTCGGAAGGGTTCTCGGTGAAGTCTGCACGTCGCTCGATCGGCCTGCCAGGCCCGACCTGGTGAAGCTGGCGAACGTCCAGCACCTGGCCACTCGTTTTGCCGGAGTCATGGCCGAGCCCCACCACGTGCTCGACCTGGTCGGTCGCCTGCATCCGACGGCCGCGGTCGGTGGAACGCCTACCGCCGCGGCTATCGACATGATCCGATCTCTGGAAGGGATGGACCGTGGGCGCTACGCCGGGCCGGTAGGCATCTTCGACTCGGCCGGTGACGGAGAGTTCGCCATCGCTCTGAGGTGCGCTGAGGTCTCCGGAGCACGTGCACGGCTATTCGCCGGGGCCGGCCTGGTCAGCGGATCGGTGCCGGAGGACGAACTGGAAGAAACCAGGATCAAGTTGCAGGCCATGCTGTCAGCGCTCGAGTAGAGCCTCGACCGCTTCGACTACTCGCGCGGTAAGTTTGCGGTGGAGCGCGACGTTCTCGGCGCGATCGGTTCTGATTTCGATCAGGTGGACCCCACCTGCCTCGAGGCCGGCGGTGATGGCCGTCGCCAGTTCGGAGGCCTTCTCGACGTGTTGGTAATGCAACCCGTGGACGTCGGCCAACTTCGACAAGTCGATCCCGGTGGGAGTGCCGAAGAACTGCTCGAAGGACTCGGGAAAGCCGGACTGGGGCAGAAACGAGAAGATCCCGCCGCCATCGTTGTTCACGACGACCAGTACCAGGTCGGGCCGGGGCGCCACCAGGAAACCGTTCTGATCGTGCAGCAGTGAAAGGTCGCCGACCAGCCCGACAGCGGGACCCACGGCCCCAGCCCCTAGGGCCACCGAGACCAACCCGTCGATCCCGGAGGCTCCCCGGTTCGATATCACCTTGATCGGGGGGCCAGTCGCGGCGAACCAGTCGAGGTCGCGCACTGGCATCGACGAGCCGACGACCAGAGTCCCGGCGGCGGGTACGGCCGCGGCCACGTCCCGGGCTGCGCGTGGCTCGCTGGGTGTTTCGACCCCGTCGAGCTCGGCGTCGAGAACCCGGCGAGCAGACGCTTCGGCTTCATGCCACATCGAGCGCCACTCGGGATCTGGTTCGCTCCTCACAAACTCGATCGACCGGAGCATGCCCGACAATCGCCGGTCCGGATCGAACCACCCGTCACCGACCCCGATCGTCTCGACATTGGCAATGAACGCCGTGAGGTTGCGCGATAGCCCGGCGCGTCCCAGCACTACGACAGTGTCGGGGCGCAGGCTGGCAGCCATCCCCGGCGAGGCCAGCAGGTGATGGGCGGTGGTGACAGTCCCGGGGACCCGGCAACCACTATGGGCTTCAGCCACAACGACACACCCGGCTTCCAACGCCGCGGTGATAACGTTCGGATCGGCGCCCTCTCCGGCCACCACCAGCACCCGTCCCCGCACTTCGTACGAATGTGGCAACAGAGTGAGTTCGTCGGGCACCGCCATCCAGGGCAAGCCGGACCCGCGGCCCTTCAGGGAGTTCCGGTAGACCGCGCCCGCAGTTCTGCCGTCGTCGGTGAGAGGCACGACGGGTTCTCGGAAGGAGACGTTGAGGTGGACGGGCCCGCGCCGTCCGACCCACCCCCGGGACTCCGCGACCAACCTGCTCACCACCGACCGCCAGTAGGCGCTCTCCCCGGCACGGTCCTCGGCAGCGGGGATCTCGGCAAACCACCGGACCACGCCGGAAAAGAGCGTCACCTGATCGATGGTCTGGTTGGCGCCGGTGGCCCGCAGCTCGTGGGGTCGATCGGCCGTGATCAGGAGAAGCGGGACCATCGCTTGATCCGCTTCGACCGCGGCTGGGTAAAGATTGGCGGCGGCAGTGCCCGAGGTCGTCAGCACCGCCGACCTCCCTCCGGCCTTTGACATCCCCAGCGCAAAAAAGGCTGCCGACCTCTCGTCAACCTCGACCCAGACCCGCATCTCGGGGCGCGCGCTGGCCGCCAGGGCCATTGGGGCCGAGCGCGATCCCGGAGCCAGTACGAGATCGCAAACTTCATTTCGGATCAACTCGTCGATGATCACCGACGCAGTCGCGGTGGCGCCGTTGGGTGCCAGGCCGGCATCTCCCGGGGATGTTGTCACGTCAGAACCTCGGCCGCCCAGCGCAAGCGCCGGAGCAACTCGGCCGATGTGTCGCGGTCGGCCGCGAACCGGTCGACCAACTCCGGGTCCGGTTCAGGACGACGCAAGTCCATCTGACCATCGATCGGAACCAGCGAGTCCAGGACCACATCGCCGGTGAAGAGAGAGACGGTGCCAAGGCCGCAGGCGAAATCGAGCTGGGGAAGCGCTGCAGCTGCCGCCAGGCCGGCGGCGATTCCGATCGACGTCTCGAGGGCAGAGGAGACGACTGCCGGCAGACCGGAACGCTGAGCCACGCCAAGGGCCCGTTCGACGCCGCCGAGGGGTTGGACCTTCACCACAATCACATCGGCAGCCCCTCTCTCCGCGACCTCGAGCGGATCGGCCGCCAGTCGGACGGCTTCATCAGCGGCTATGCGCACCGGAACCCTGCGTCGAAGCTCGATCATCTCCTCCAGAGTACGCACCGGCTGCTCGACGAATTCAAGGTCGTAGGTCGCAAGCTTCAGAAGCGTCGCAGTCGCGGTGTCCAGGTCCCAGGCGCCGTTCACATCGATGCGGATCTTGCCCGATGGACCGAGTGCGGAGCGGACCGCAGCGAGTCGTTCTTCGTCTTCTTCGGGAGTCCCGCCAGGATCGGCAACCTTGACCTTGGCCGTGCGACATCCCGATCCGACGACGATCGCAAAGGCGGTCGGTCCATCGACCGCAGGCACAGTCACGTTGATCGGCACCGAAGACCTCACGGGCGGAGGCCAAGTCGAGCAGGCTGCTTCCAGGGCGGCCGCCAGCCACCTCGTCGTGACTTCGGGTGGGTAGTCGGGAAACGGTGAGAACTCGCCCCACCCCTGGGGGCCTCTGATCAGAACGGCATCCCGGCGCTCCACTCGTCGGAAGCGGTACTTCATAGGTAAGGAGACCGGATGCAACTCGAGGGCTTCGAGGGCGGCGCTCGACGCCGTGACATCCGTCATCCGGAGTCGGCCGACCCCTGCTCGGCCCGCATGAATTCGACCACGCGGGCGATCTGCTCGTCGCTGAGGGTCGATTCGAAGGAGGGCATCGGACCCCTGCCCCTCGTGATGGTCAGGACCAGGAAGTCGTCGTCCTGTGCGGCCGAGTTCGATCCGGCCCCGATCGCCGGCCCGACGCCTCCGTTGAGGTCCTCAGCATGGCAATTGGCGCAAAGCTGCTGGTAGATCTCCTGGCCCGAAGCATCCGGCGGTGGCGGGTCGGCGCAGGCGGCCAGAACCAGCAGGCACGCAGCGATGAGGGACCTGGGCATCTGGAGCGATGCTAGGAACCAGGACCTTAAGATCAGTTCATGCACCAAGCCAGCGATTTGGCGGCCGCCGCCAATCAAACCTGGGCCGCGATCACAAAGTTGACTGCCTCCCTGGAACCGGATGACTGGAACCGCCCGACGCCTTGTGTCGGCTGGTCGGTCAAGGACGTTTTGGCGCATCTCGGACACGTTGAGGGGATGCTGGTGCATCAGTTCGACCAGCCCGACCCACCCACCGACTGGGTCGGAGAAGGATCTCCCCTCGATCAGGTCACAAACCAGGGTGTGGCGGCTAGGCGCAACTGGTCGAATGCCCAAGTCAGCGACGAGATCGAACGGGCGGCGGAGGCAACAAGAGTGCTTCTCGACCGGCCCGAACTCGACTGGAACGAGGCAGCACCGACGCCGGTCGGGCCCGCCCCCCGAAGCGTCGCGGTGGAGATGCGGGTCAACGACGCCTTCCTCCACCTGTGCGACCTCAGAACTGCCATCGGCGTGGATATCAAAGAGTCGGACGAGCTCCTGGGCCAAGAAGTTGCCATCGGTCGGGCCGTGCGGTTGTCGCCGTGGGCGTGGGCGAAGCAGGTGAGAGCCAAGGATGGGCAACGGCTGCGGCTATCGCTCAGTGGCTCGGGTGGCGTCGACCACGATGTCGTAATGCGAGACGGGAAAGCACTGATCGAATCGCTCGACGGTGAACCGGACGCCTTCATCAAAGGAACCGGTCTCGCGTACTTGTTGGCCGTGAGCGGCCGCCACGCTCTGGTGTCAGCCGGGGGCGGCTTGGTCGCAACCGGGGAACCGGCCCGGGTCCTTCTCGAGAAGTTTCGATTGGTCGGCTAGAGACGGGCCGACCCGTCGAGTCATTTGTTCTTGGGAGGAACCACCTCAACAAGGCTCTTGACGTCCTGCGCGCGATCTCGAGGAACCACCAGCACCGCGTCGTCGGTCGCCACCACGACCAATCCTTCTATGCCTATGACCGCGATGAGCGGTCCATCGGACCTGAGGTAGTTGCGCGACGATTCCAGAGCAACGACTTCACCGATGTTGACGTTGCCGGTGGGATCTTGCTCGCTCAGCTCCCAGAGGCTCTCCCACGACCCGACGTCATTCCAGCCGGCATCGAGCAAGACCACCGCGCCCCGGTCGGTTGGCTCCATGACCGCCACGTCGATCGAGAGGTCGGGGGCATCGGCGAACTCAGGGCCGAGTTCGATTCGATTCTCGTTTGACACCGACGAACGAAGCGATTCTTCGACGCGAGTCAGGACCTCCGGGGCGTGTCGTGACAGCTCCTCGATGAGCAGACCCGCCGGGAATACGAACATCCCGCTGTTCCACAGCGCTCCCGACTCAATCAAGTCGGCTGCCATCACCGCGTCCGGCTTCTCGACGAAGCGGTCAATCGAATGAGAGTCGACCTGCGATGAGGCTCCCTGATCGGACGGCATGGGGATGATGTATCCAAATCCTGTCTCGATACGGCCGGGGACCACACCGAACGTCACCAGGCGGCCACTGGAAGCGACCTCGACCGCCCGATCGACTGCGACCCGGAAGGCTGCCTGGTCGGCAATGTGATGATCGGCGGGCAGAACCAGCAGCATGTCGTCCGACGAAGCGGCGAGCGCGGCCGCTGCCACCGCCGGCGCAGTGTTGCGACCTATGGGTTCGCCGATAAGTCGACTCGGACGACCGGCAGGAATCGAGGCTGCAATCTGATCGAGCGAATCGACGCGGGCGACCACAACGACAGGGCCGTCGAGGTGATCGACCCGGGAGATAGTCGACTCCAGCATGGTGTCCGATCCGAGCAGCCTTTGCAGCTGCTTCGGTGCCGCGAGCCGTGAAAGGGGCCAGAGGCGCGTGCCTGCTCCCCCCGAAAGGATGACTGGAATCGTTGCCGCCATAGACAATTAGGGTACCGAGCCTGTGCCGGACGTCTCTCCGTCCTCCTCTCCCCCATCCTCCCGAAAGGCTCACAGCCTCGTCGTCATTCCAATTCTCAACGAGGACCTCGAGGTCGTGGTCAGCAATCTGAAAGCTGCAGCCGCCCATCCTTCAGTGGGATTGGTGCTGGCCGTCACCGGTGATCACGAAGGGACCAATGACGCCATCGCGGCCGTCGTCACCGATATCGGGTCGGATGTACGGGTCCTACCGCAACGGCGCCTCGGAATCCTGCGGCCGGGCAAGGGTGACGCAATCAACACCGGATTCCAGGTGTTCCTCGACGACGGTGAGTTCGACCGGATCCACTTCTATGACGCTGACATCAAGACCTTCGACGGTGACTGGATCACCAAGGCCGAGACTGCCCTCGATTTCGGATACCAGGCCGTTCGCCACTTCTACCCGCGGGCGGCCACCGACGCGATGATCACCTGGATGGTTACGCGGCTCGGCTTCGCTGCTTTGTGGCCGCAGTCGCAGCTTCCAACGATCGAGCAACCGCTATCGGGTGAACTTGCCTTCACCCGCGAGGCGGCCGCGATCATTGCCGCCGACTCGAGGGTGAAGTCACAGAGCGATTGGGGGGTTGACACCGCGATAACTTTCGCGACCATCGCGCATGGTCTCTCGATCTACGAGTCCTATATCGCCCGTGGCAAGGATCATGCTCTCTACTCATCCTTGACCGACATCAAGGTGATGATGGTCGAGTGCCTGGGCGCTCTGCAACGGCTGCGATCCACGAGTGGCCCTGCCCTGCCGCATGTGGAGCGAATGAGTGAACCGCCCGATTCGGTGCCGCCGCAGATCGCACAGCAGATCGGCTTCGACATCGAAGCGACCCAACGCTTGTTAGCCGAACAGTGGACCCCGCGACAGGTTGCCCTGCTCACCGCCCATTTTCCTGAACACATCGCGACCAAAGCGCACTTGTGGCGCGATTGGCCCGACACGTCGTGGCTCGATGAAGAGACCTGGCTCATGACGTTGACGATCTTGCTCGATCGCTTTTCACCTGATGATGAAGATTGGATCGACCTCGCGTTTCGCTTGTGGGTCGGTCGAGTCCTTCACTACGCGCTTCGGTTTGCCGTTCGAGGCCACGCGTTCGCTGACGCGTATCTCCATCAGATGGTCGAACGGGCCATCAGAGAATTCACCGCCGACCGGTTGAAATCTATCTAGCCAAGAGACATCTGTGGATTCTGCTTCATGCTGTTAAGCAATCCATTTCTTTGATACTGCACAACACTTGAATAGTCTTTGCAACGTCTGCGCACCACGAGAGATTCGCTTTCGAGAAATGGTGTGAGGACAAGGAGGACACATGGCAACCAAGAAAGCGGCCAAGAAGGCGCCCGCCAAGAAGGCAGCGCCGAAGAAGGCCGTGAAGAAGAAGGCTCCAGCCAAGAAGAAGGCTCCAGCCAAGAAGGCCGTCAAGCGAGCCGTCAAAAAGGCGCCCGCCAAGAAGGCCGTCAAGCGAGCCGTCAAAAAGGCTCCGGCCAAGAAGGCCGCGAAGAAGCGCTAGCTTCATCGCTCAACAAAGAGAAACGGGTCCACCATTTGGTGGACCCGTTCTTTTTTCGTGAGGCCAACTCGTTTTGGCGCGGACGATCGACACCAGGGGAGCAATGTCCCGCGCCAGAAGCCCGGCTAGGCAGTGACGCGGGCGGCCTGCAGCGGTCGCGAGGCCATCGAACTTTTGATCCACGCCCGGCGGGCAGGATCCTCCGAGAGCACCAGTGCCCGCCGGAAGTACGCGTCGGCCTCACGCAAGCGTCGGCGGCGGCTTGCGTAGGCACCGAGGTATGCGAATGGAATGTCGAGATGGGCGAACGCCCCGGGTGTGGACAACTTCGAAACCCACCACCAGGCGCGCAACTCTCCGACCGCGGGATCTTCGAGCTCGGAGATTCGAATATCGGCCCGGGCCATGGTCTCGGTGTCTTCGCTGGCCGATGCCAGCTCGAATGACTCGGCCAGCAGGTCGCCGGCGACGTGCGATCGACCATCGATGATCATCAACTCGGCGAGGCGCTCGAGCCACGGGGCCCGTTCCGGACCTCGTGACTCGCTCAGCCTGGCATTGACGATCTCCAGGAATGGTGCGATGGCGATCGGGCAAACTGACGGCACATCCTCGCCCATCCTCAACTCGGCGAGGTGGGCTTCGCCGCTGACCTGGCCCAAACGCTCCTCGACGGGCTCCTTCCAAGCGAGAGCATTGTGGGGGCTGGCACTTTGAAAGATGGCCCCTTGAGAGATGGCCCCTTGAGAGATGGCACTGTGGGCAATGGCGGTGTGACGCGGGTCGGTGTTGAGGGGGGCCAGGTGGAGGGGCAGGAACAACCCGACATCGCTGGAGGTGCAATCAACTTCCACCCGGTAGCCCAGGACCAGAGTGTCGACTTCGCCGCCCCGGAACCCGCCGATGGGCTGGGCCCGCCCCGGTACCAGGCCGAGGCCCCTGGCGACGTGGGTGGCGGTTTCACCGGGCGTCTCGCCCCCTAAAAGAACCACTGCCGGCAGCTCCCAGAGATCGCAAACGTCGGAGTGGCGCATCAGCACTCGAGAGGCGCTGTCGGTGATCACGGGGACCACCTGTACCGCTGTATTCAGCGAGCGATCGAGGGAACGGCGAGAGTCAAGAGCGACAACATCAGGCATTACCTTCAAAGGCTACTGCCGGATAAGTCACAAGCATGTGATTATCGGTTCGACGACCTAGTCGTCATCGCTCCCGATAGATACATAAGCGCACTCGATGCAGACCCGCCGGACGAGGCCGACCGACGACCCGGCCTCCTTGAACTTGTGAATGTGGTCATCAGGGAGCTTGGGCTGGCGCCGCAGCTTCGCCAGCAAGCCGGTGCTGGTTTCGGAGGGATGATGTCCTTCCTGAGCAAATCGGGCATCGTCGCGATCCACATCAACCTCGACCCGCGTTTGCTCGCCGAGCGTTGCACTGGCCTCGGCTCCGCCCTCGCGGGCCCGGCCCGAAACCGGCTCTGGAACGCGTACCCGGCCAAGGTCGTCGGGCCCCTTCGGCTTGGCGTCTGCGGTGATCTTCTTTCGGCGGGCCGCCAGCGAAGTGTCGGCCACAGCCTCCGGTTCGGTCCCAGCCGGGACCGCAGCGGCAGGTCCGGCAGCGGCCGCGTCGTCCATCGCCGGGTCTGCTTTCGGGGTCGAATCGCCGAGTCTGGCGGCAATAGATACCGCGTCTTTGCCTCCCCTTGACCTGCGACCGGAGACGGCGGCAGGTTTGGCGGGCGTCCTTGGCTTGGGTGTTTCCGGGGCGCTCTCGACCGGGACGGGCGCCACCGGGACATCGTGTCTGACCGGTGCGGTCTTCGGTGGAGCCTCAACCGGTGGCGAGGGTTTGGCCGCGGCCTCTTTGCGTTCCCTGCGCTCTGTGCGCGTCTCCACAGGCGTCTCAGCAACTGGGGCGGGTGGGATAGCGGCGACGGTCCGCTCCGGGGCGGCCGGTTCGGGCGACTTGGCCCCGGCCTGGCGGCGCCGGCTTCTGATGGTGTCCGAGTCGGAAACATGGAGAGACCTGGCTACCGGGACCTCCATCTCCATTCGAGGCTCCCCATCCTTGCGCCTGGCGGCATCCTCGGCTGCCCGACGATGGCGTCGCTTCCGTTTCTGCGCCGACAACCACCCGTCCTGCATTGCGGTGACGCCGCCGTAGGCAAACTGGAGGGCATCGTCGGCCAGGAACTCGACTTCATCGTCACCGAGGAAAAGAATGAACCGCTCGGCAACGTCCCTGGCAACTTCGACGTCGGCCAGGTAATAGCGCCCGATCAACTCTGAGTCGCGACGTATTTCAAGGTGGTACTCGTCGATCTCGAGAACCACCCTGACACCCGGATCCTTGTCACCCGGGGCACGGACTGAACCTTTGAATTGCACTTATTTCCTAAGACCCCGATCGCGCCCCTGACTCGGAACACGTTCCCACAGCGGGAGAGGCCGTCAAGTAGAGATTCTACGACCCGATCACGGGTTATAGGCATCAAGCGGCGGGCAGGCACAGACCAGATTTCGGTCGCCACCAGGACCGTCGATTCTCGAGACCGGAGGCCAATACTTTCCAAGCAGCAGCCGCGGGTCGGGAAAAGCCGCGGTTTCCCGAGAATATGGGCGATCCCAGGTGCTGGAGACGACGTCGGCGGCGGGATGGGGGGCCATACGCAGCGGACTTTCGGCCTCCGCCCACTCCCCCGACTCGACCCTGGCAATCTCGCCCCGTATTGCGATCATCGCATCGCAGAATCGGTCGAGTTCCTCGATCGCTTCGCTCTCGGTGGGTTCGACCATCAATGTCCCGGCCACCGGGAAGCTGAGAGTCGGGGCGTGGAATCCATAGTCGGCGAGGCGCTTGGCGACGTCCTCGGCCGTGATGCCAGTGGCGTGGGCGATGGGGCGCACGTCAAGGATGCACTCGTGGGCAACACGGCCTTGCGACCCCGCGTAGAGGACCGGGTAGTGGGGATGCAACCGTGTGGCGAGATAGTTCGCATTCAGGATCGCCACTTCGGTTGCCTTCCGGAGACCCTCGGCTCCCATCATCCTTATGTACGCGTAGGAAATAGGGAGGATCCCGGCCGATCCCCAGGGCGCTGAGGCCACCGGGCCGATTCCGGTGGCGGGCCCAGCCTCGGATCGCATTGGATGGTTAGGCAGGAAGGGAGCCAGGTGTTCCTTGACCCCGATCGGGCCGATCCCGGGACCGCCGCCGCCGTGAGGAATCGTGAAGGTCTTGTGCAAGTTCAGGTGAGATACGTCCGCTCCGAACTTCCCGGGCCGGGCCACACCCACCATTGCGTTGAGATTGGCGCCGTCGAGGTAGACCTGTCCGCCATGGTCGTGAACGATCCGGCAGATCTCCTCAACGGCTTCCTCGAAGACTCCATGGGTCGAGGGATAGGTGAGCATCACGGCCGAGAGCCGGTCGCGATGAAGCTCGGCTTTGACGATGAGGTCGGCGACGTCGACGTTGCCCCGCTCATCGCAAGCAACGACCACAACCTCCATGCCGGCCATGACCGCCGAGGCAGCATTCGTTCCGTGGGCAGAGGACGGGATCAGGCACACCACCCGATGACCTTCCTCCCTGCTGCGGTGATAGGCGCGAATGGCCAGAAGGCCCGAAAGCTCACCCTGCGACCCGGCATTTGGTTGCAACGACACGCGGTCATACCCCGTGATCTCCACGAGGTAGGCCTGCAGCCGCTCGATCAGTTCCGTGTACCCGACAGCCTGATCGAGCGGAGCAAATGGATGGATCCTCGCAAAGCCCTCCCAGGTGATCGGAATCATCTCGGCGGTCGCGTTAAGCTTCATGGTGCAAGAGCCGAGGGGGATCATCGTGCGATCGAGAGCGAGATCGCGATCGGCCAGACGCCGCAGATAGCGCAACATCTCGTGTTCGGACCGGTAACGATGAAAGACGTCGTGGGTGAGAAACTCGTCCGACCGAACCAGTTCGGGCGGGACTCCGTTCAACTCATGCCCCTGTTGGCCGGAGATCCCAAACGCCCCGATCAATGCGTCGACGATCTCCGGTGTGCTGATTTCGTCGAAGGAGATGCCCACGCGGTCGGCATCGACCATTCGCAGATTGATGCCGGTCAGCAGGGCGTTGTCGACCACCTCCCGGGCGCGCCCCGGCACGTTCACAGTGACCGTGTCGAACCAGGTCCGGTTTTCGACGGAGACTCCGGCCGCGGCGAGCTCGCCGGCGAGCCTGCCGGCCAGTTGATTCACCCGCCGTGCGATGGCGACGAGACCTTCGGGTCCATGCCAGCAGGCATAGAGGGCGGCCATGACCGCCAGCAGCACCTGCGCGGTGCACACATTGGAGGTCGCCTTCTCACGCCGTATGTGCTGTTCGCGGGTCTGCAGGGCGAGACGAAAGGCAACCCGCCCACCCGTGTCTTTGGACACGCCCACCAGACGGCCCGGCAGTGCTCTCACCAGCGACTCTTTGGTTGCGATGAACCCGGCATGGGGGCCCCCGAAGCCGAGCGGGACTCCGAATCGCTGCGAGGAACCGACTGCGATGTCTGCGCCCTGTGACCCGGGAGAGGCAAGCAGAGTGAGGGCGAGCAGATCTGTGACCATCGCGATAAGCGCTCCGGCCTCGTGGGCAGTGGTGATGGTCGGGCGACAATCGGCGATCGTGCCACTCGAGCCCGGATAGGCCAGCAGGGCGCCGAACGATTCTGTGAAGTCGAATTCGGCTGGAGCGGCGACCTTGACCTCGATCCCGAGCGGCTCACCGCGCGTCTGGACAACGGCGATCGTCTGTGGATGGCAGTCCTCATCGACCCAGAACGTCGACCGCTCGGCCCGTCCCAGACGCCGGCACATCGTCATCGCTTCGGCGGCTGCAGTGCCCTCGTCGAGGAGGGAGGCATTGGCGATTGCCAGGCCCGTCAGGTCGGACACCATCGTCTGGAAGGTCAGGAGCATCTCGAGGCGGCCCTGGGAAATCTCGGCCTGATAGGGGGTGTAGGCGGTGTACCACGCGGGGTTCTCGAGAACGTTGCGGAGAACTACTGGCGGGGTGATGGTGTCGTAGTAGCCAAGGCCGATCATCGATGTGAAGACCTTGTTGCGGCCGGCCAGCATCGACAGCTCGGCGAGCGAGGCCGATTCGGAAAGCCCCGGACCGAGGGCAAGAGCCCGGTCGGTCCTGATTCCTTTGGGCACTGTCTGGGCGATGAGATGGTCGAGCGAGTCGGCCCCGATCTCGGCCAGCATCTTGGCGATGTCGGCGGGGCGGGGCCCGATGTGTCGGTCTGGAAATTCGGAAAGGGCCTCCATAAAGGCTCCCTTCTTTTCCGTCCCCCGACTGTCGGCCCGGCGCCTTCAGCCTCACCTCAGCCGGGCGGTCCATCGGCCTGAGAGTTTGCGGGGAAGCGTTGCCCCTTCGGCGACCTCATCGATTTGGCTCATCGACTTGCCATCTCGTGTGGTCTCTCCCGCCCGGCGTCACAGGCAAACGTGAATGTAGCGGCCGTGTGCCGTCTAACGAAAGTAAGAGAGGCGGGGCTCCGGCAAGGGGGGGAACCGGAGCCCCGCAGTGCCCTTCTTGCGAAGAGCCGACAGGGGATTTCCATCGGCGGGTGCCAGGGGTTCCCGCTGGCCCCTGTCGTGGGGTTGGGGACCGCCCGGTGAGGGTTCACTGAGCGGCTTTTGGCATCATATAGATGGGGTCCCGTACCTTGCAAACAGTTGCGCAAGCAACCAAAGCCAAAGGTGTCAAAAACAGGCTCGATATGACGAAATCAAACGGAGAAACGGATCACGAGCACGTCATCGGGCTTGACGATGTAGGCCTTCCCCTCCACGCGCACCGCTCCGTCCCGCTTGGCCTGATCCCATCCCCCGGCCTCGATCACCTCGTCGATCGTCGTGACTTCGGCGCGTATGAAACCCCGCTCGAGGTCGGAGTGGATCTTGCCGGCAGCCTCGGGCGCCGCCGCCCCGGCGCGAACGGTCCAGGCCCGCGATTCCTTGGGACCGACCGTGTAGAACGAAAGGAGGCCTAGACCCTGGTAGGCGGCGCGAACCATCAGGGCGAGTGCTCCTTCGCCGAGACCCAGCCCTTCGAATAGCTCCCCCCGCTCTTCAGTCGTGAGCTTCGCTCCTTCCTCCTCGATACGAGCCGAAACTGCGACAACCGGGTCGCCCTCGGGAACGACCTTCTGCAGCCGCTCGACCACCTCGGCGGTGTCCTCCGCGCCTTCATCGAGGTTCACGACCCAGAGCGCCGGCTTGAGGGTGAGGGGGCTCGTGTCCTTGAATGCCGCCAGCGCCTCTTCCGACCACGCCCGGGTTCGAAGCGACTCGCCATCGGCGAGCACTTCCACCGCTTGCTGGATCGCATCGGCCGCGACGCGTTTGGAGGGATCTGAACTTGCCTCTCTCCTAAGCCGGTCGGCTCGCCGCGCCAGCACTTCGTGGTCGGCCAGTGCCAATTCGAGCAACAGTTCCTCGGCCTGGGTGGTGGGATCGATGCCGGTGTCCTCGCTGGTGACCGATGGGTCGGAGAAGGCGCGAAGGACGACGACGAGCGCATCCATCTCTCGCAGTTGACCTAGGAACCGCCCGCCCAGCCCTCCGCCCTCCCGGCCAGGAGGTGACAGGGCGGGGAGGTCGAGCAGTTCAAGGGTGGCCGGGACCAGCTTGACCGACTTCTCAACCCTGGCGGCAGCCTCCAGCTTGGGATCGGGGATGCGGGCCACTCCGATGTTGGGCTCGGTCGTGTTGTAAGCGTGGGTAGCCGTGGTGGCGTCGAGACCGGTGAGGGCGTTGAAGAGGGTGGTCTTGCCGCTGTTGGTGAAACCCACGATTCCGAGCCGTGCCATCCCCTCATTGTGGCAACAACTTCAACCTGTCCCCAACGTTCCGTTCTCGGACCTGTAGTTTGAGCTGATATGGATCATGTTGCAGTGATCGGTGCGGGCTCTTGGGGCACTGCAGTGGCCGCCCTGGCCGCGGTCCAGCATCCGGTGGTCTTGTGGTCGCGCCGGGCTGAATTGGCGGAGGCCATCAACGCCACGTCCGAGAATCCGGATTACCTCCGGGGGTATCGACTCCCCTACGGCCTCCGCGCCACCGCCGACCTGGACGAGGCCGTCGATGGAGCGTCTCTGGTGGCGATTGCCGTTCCGTCCCACGGTTTCCGCGAGGTGTTGGTTCGGATGCCCGATCTCCCCATCGACCTGCCCCTCATTTCCCTCACGAAGGGCATCGAGGAGAAGACCCTGCGGCGGATGACCGAAGTCGTCGCTGATCTGGTTCCGGATCACAACCCGCAGACGATCGGTGTGTTGACCGGACCCAATCTCGCAGGGGAGGTCATGGCCGGTCAACCCACTGCGGCGGTTGTCGCGATTGTCGAGGAGCGAGCCGCAACGATCGTGCAGAAGACATTCATGGGCCCGACGTTTCGCGTCTATACCAATCCCGATGTGGTCGGGTGTGAGTTGGCGGGATCGCTCAAAAACGTGATGGCGATCGCCGCCGGAATGTCCACCGGGCTCGGATTCGGCGACAACACCCGGGCAGCCCTGCTGACGAGAGCTCTGGCTGAGTTGACCCGCCTCGGCGTGGCTCTGGGGGGGCAACCGGCTACGTTCGCCGGGTTGGCCGGCATGGGTGACCTGATCGCCACTTGCACTTCAGTCCAGAGCCGCAATTTCCGAGTAGGGATCGGATTGGCTCAGGGACGCAAACTAGATGACATCATCGAAGAGATGAAGATGGTGGCCGAAGGCGTCAAGACCACGAGGGCGGTGATCGAACTAGCCCAGCGAGCAGGGGTCGAAATACCGATCGCCACGCAGGTAGCCAGAGTCCTCTATGAAGGACATCACCCGCGAGAGGCAGTGATGAGCCTCATGACCCGCCAGGCGAAGTCGGAATAGGAGCGTTTTACGTTTTACGTTTTACGTCTTACGTTGAAGAACCTTGACGAACCGGCGGCGGTTCTGAGGCATGAGTGCGACCGGAGTTCGTGCACCCCCCTCGCCCTCCTTCGTCGGGCGGTCCCCCCGCAAGCAGGGGGACAAGGGACGCGGCTTACACATACAACCGGTAGAGGACCTGGGCTACGCACGCTGGCTTTTCGGTCCCTTCTACCTCGAATGTCACGTCGAGTGTGGCCTGCAAACCGCCGGGGACTTCTTCGATCGCGGCCAGAGTTCCGCCAGCCCGCAGTCTGGAACCCACTGGCACCGGTGAGACGAATCTGACCTTGTTGGTCCCGTAGTTGACGCCCATCCGTGCGCCCTCGACAGCGAAGAACTCACCGACGAAACGCACTGCCAGTGACAAAGTCAGATAGCCGTGTGCGATGGTGGTCCCGAAGGGACCCGACTTGGCGCGCTCGGGATCGACATGAATCCACTGATGGTCATCGGTGGCATCGGCGAATGCGTCGATCCGCTCCTGGGTTATCTCAAGCCAATCCGAGTAACCAAGATGCGATCCCACCGATCCAGCCAGTTCTTGCGGCGAGGCAAAGGTTGTCATGGGCGCAGAGTATCGGCCTCTCACGCTGCTGCCACTCGCAGTGAGCGGTACAGCAATTCACGATCGCCCAGGAGGTGGTGGAGCTTTCGTTCCAGTTGGCCCACCGGATAAAGATTCTGGGGGGCGCGAGGGTCCTTGTGGGCCGCACTGGCATACCGGCACATGGTCGCCGCAGTGAGATCGGCGATTCGGCGGGCCGCCGGCAGGTCCTCCTGATCGGCGTTCACCTCGGCCCGGACGATGCCGTCCATCGGCCCGGCATCCTTCAGTGGAAGCTTGAGGTACCAGGAGAACCGGCTCCAGCTGGTCGTAGTGAGAAAGAGCGGGGTCCGGTCGCCGGCGCGGAGATGTCCGAGGATCGGGCGAAGATTGGGCGGGAGATACTGGACGTGCTGGGTCTTGATGTAGCCGACCGCGCCGGGCACGTGACGATGATGGGACAGGGGGCCATCGACAACGATCAATGGCGCCCCCGCGTGCGCGGCCACGATCCTCCCCTCGAGCTCACCCATCCGCTGCTGGAGACCGAGCCAAAGGTCTTCGGCGATGATCCCCCTTGTGTGGTGAACGTCGTAGTCGGCATGGCGGGTGACGATGCGGCTGGCCGCCGCGGCGGCGGTGAAAACTCCCCGCCGGATTTCGTGGGCAACAATCCGGGCGCTGTGGTTGCAGAGAACGGCCCCGGCTCCGTAGCTCGCAGCCAGAGCCAGCATCGGCGTCCCATCGTCTTCCTCGATCCAGAGATTGGCGTCGATGCGTCGAACGCCGTCGACAAAGAGGACCTCGTCAGCTGGAGCAGTGTTGACGACGATCGGCGACCATTTGGACGCGTCGACTTCGATGTCGACGTTGGCCTCGGGGGCCTCTAGGTCTTCTCTTCCACCGGGACTGCCGTACTCGGGCGACCAGGGTTGAACCGTGAACTTCATCGTCTCACCTCACTGACCGTGGCTCCGGCGGCTCCTTTGCCGATTTCGTATCGCACCGGCATCTGTTCGGCTAACTCTGCTACATGAGTCACGATTCCCACGGTCTTTCCCGAGGCGCCCAGTTCGGAGATGACCGAGCCGACCACATCGAGGGTCTCGGCATCGAGGGTGCCGAATCCCTCGTCGAGGAAGATCGACTCGAGCCGGACCGATCCGACGCTCGTTTCCGCGACCTGATCGGCCAGCGCCAGGGCCAGGCCCAGGGAGACGAGGAAAGTCTCGCCGCCGGAGAGCGTTCGAACCGACCGGCGGTTCCCTGCTGAGAGATTGTCGATGACCTCGAAATCGCCCTTGCTTATGTCAAGGGAGTACTGGCCCTTCGTGAGATCGGACAGGCGGATGTTGGCGCCCGTGACGAGAGCGGCGAAG
The DNA here is from genome assembly GCA_035525055.1 of Acidimicrobiia bacterium. Taxonomy (GTDB): domain Bacteria; phylum Actinomycetota; class Acidimicrobiia; order Spongiisociales; family ZC4RG35; genus DATEEG01. The sequence continues at coordinate 43,486 of DATLEZ010000067.1, forward strand.
ACCTCATCGAGCAGCCACCTTCGGAAGTTGTCGTTGCGAAGGAGCCTGACGAGCAGAGCCGCCACCTCTTGGTTACCGGAGGTTGCCACCCGTTCGACCGTGAGCCGGCTTGCCTCGAGCCGGGCCGTTTGGACCTGCTGGAGATGGGCCGAGGCCTGAGTCAGAGCGTCGACCGCAACATCGCGTAAGGGACGATCCCCGACCCGAATGTCCAGGTCCGCAAATCGGGAGTTGATGTCGGCGGTTCTCGCCTCGAGCCGGGCGGCCGCCTCTTCACGCTTGGCCTCGGCTGCCGCCTCGGCATCGGCCATTGCCGTCGCCTGCTCGCTTGCCCAGGCAATCAGAGTCTTCCAATCGATGGCCGGATCTTCGAACGACAGTGGCGGCGGGTCGAGTCCGGCTAGCCGATCGCGAGCGTTCTGCAGTTCGCGCATCGCATCGCGCTCACGGTCGACCAGCCGATTGCGACCTTGCTCGACCTCTCCCTGCTTGCGTTTGATCGAATCATCGTCCTTGCGAGCCTGGCGGAGTTGATCGTCGGCATCGGCAACTCGTTGGGCGATGGCAGGCAGCTCGGCCTCCGGCGGCGAATCCGCGGTCTGCTTGCGAAGGCCCTCCAGCCTCTCCTCCAACCTGAGGACGGCACTCTCGGCCGTCGACGCTGCCTTCGTGTGTCGTTCAACTTCTTTCTCGACTTTCTCCACGGAGGATCGAGCCTTATCGACCTTGGGTTCGACCAGAGGAGGTGGCAGGGTGGCGATTGTTTGATCGCACACGGGGCATCGATGGCCAGCTTCCAGGGATCGTCGGAGGTGGGCGGCCCGGTTCTGGTCGGTGGCCTCGTCCAGCGCCAACCTCGCTGCCGAGTGGGCTGCTACCGCTTCGGCCACATGTGCCCGGGCGCCGACCACCGCGGTCTTGGCCTCGACCATCTGTTCTTCGGTGCCTTGCAACTCGATCCAGGTCGCCGACCACTGGGCAAGAACCTTTGCGGTCGGCAACATGGCGAGGGCTTTCTCGGCGGCGGCTATCCGGCCCATGATCTCGGTCCGAGCAGCGACGATCTCGGCTGCTTTCTCGACCATCTCGAGCCTCTCCCCCGCAATCGAATCGAGATTCTCGGGCGGGCTCAGCTTCGCCAGCAACTTGCGCCAGTTGCTCGTGCGCTCGACCTCGGTCTCTTCCGCCTTGCCTGCCGCCCGAAGCGCGTCGAGTTCCGGCTCGACTTGTTCGACCTCGCCCAATAGCTTCGTCAAGGCTGCGGCCGCGGCGGCGGCCAACTCCTCGTCAAGGTCTCCGATCGTCCCGAGGGTGGCGAGCCTTTGGTCGATCGTTGCCAACTGCCCACCGGCGCGCTCCCGTCGCTCCGAGGCCCGTTGGCCGATGCGCTCATAGACACCGAGGTCGAGGAGGGCCGAGAGGAGGTTCTGCCGATTGGCCGGCTTGTCGTGAAGGAACCGCTGGAACTCCCCCTGCGGCAAGAGCACGCAGGTGGTGAACTGCTCGAAGTCGAGCCCGAGCAACGCCACCACCGCGGAGGTGACGGCATCTGCGCCCGTCGCCAGCACCTCCCCGGCTTTCTCGAGAGTCGCCTCATCCGTGGAAGCGGTCCCCCGTTTCGGATCCTTGCGGACGTGGCGCGCAACCTCGTAGTGGTCGTCGCCGACCGAAAAGGCGAGAGACACGACCGATTCGGTTAGCCCCTGAGTGACCACCGGCGCTACATCGCGGCGACCGTGCCGGGGAACCGACCCGTAGAGGGCGAAGCAGATGCCGTCGAGAACAGTGGTCTTGCCAGAACCCGTTGCCCCGATCAGGGCGAACAGTTCGACGCCTGAGAAGTCGATTTCGGTGTATTGGCGAAACGCACCGAAACCTTTGAGAACCAACCTCTCGGGCCTCATGAGTCTGGCTCTCCCCCGCCCGGATGATCCAGCACTTCGACCAGCAACTCGTCGAACAACTTGGTCAGCCGTGGATCTTCGACTTTCTTCACGCCCAGGTAGTCGCGAAATAGCTCTGAGGGATCACGACCCAGCCGTTGCGGCACCTCCCTGGCCGACTCCGAGGCCAGAGCCGCTGCCAGCCGTACCTCGACCGCCTCGGGAAGTATCGCCCGGACCTCGTCCGCGAGCCCGGCCCGAGCGGCTTCCTCCAACTCGATGCGAAGGTAGGCGTCGCCCACTGTGTCCACCATCGCTTCAATCTGGGCCAGGGTTCCGCGCAGCGTTCGCAACCTCCGGCCGCCGGAAAGCTCCCTCGTGTTGACGACCACCGGCAGGCCGGGCTCGGCTTGCACCAGAACGACGGCCTTGCGGTCTTCTCCCTCACCGAAGTCAAGCTGGAGAGGCGAGCCCGAGTACCACATCGGAACCGGGGCCGGAACCCTTTGCGGACGATGGAGATGACCGAGAGCGACATAGCTGATGTGACCGGGGAACGCGAGGGCGGGCACGGAGTAGTCGAATAGATGCGCCGTCCGCTCTCCACCGCCTGGCTCCCCACCCGCCACCATCAAGTGGGAGATGACGAGGTTGACTCTGTCGGGCGTCATCCCGATTGTCAGCGCCTCCAGGATGTCACCTACCCGTTCGGCATACTCACCGATCCGCTCGGCCTGATCCAGGCGAAGAATCTCTTCGACTCGAACGATGCCGCGTTTGCCAATGAACGGGACCAATGCAATCCGGACCGCCAGGTCGGGCAGATCGATAACACCCCCGTCGTCTGGTCGGGCGATCGTCGCCCCAACGCTCACTCGGCCCAGCGAGAGCAACGGTGCCACTGCCCGCAAGCGGGCCGGGTTGTCATGGTTGCCGGCGACTATCACCACCGGAGCAACCTCGGCTAGATCGAGCAAGGCTCTGTAGACGATCTCCTCCGCTGCGGGTGATGGAGCGGCGGTGTCGAAGATGTCACCGGCAACCAGGATGAGGTCGACCTGCTCGTCGCGAGCAATCGCGGCGATCTCCGTCAGCACCTGGCGATGCTCGTCGTCGCGTGATCGTCCGCGGATCGTTCGGCCTACATGCCAATCGGCGGTATGGAGAAGTTTCATCTCGTCCTCACTTCATGTGAGGCCGGCAAACGGGTCCTCCGACTTGCGCCCCGGCATGGCCAGCGCCTCCGAGGCCCGCGTCGCCCACGCCGGAAAGGGAAACTCGAGAACCAGCGGCACCGGCAACTCGGGCTGGGACAGCAGCATCGTTCCCGGTTTGAGGATGGTGGCCCGCTGACGCTGCATGGCGGGAAGGAACCCATATTCCTCGCGGGACGCCTCGGCGGCGTCGAGGCGGCCGACCACCCGGATCGAACAATTGGAGATGATCCGTCGCTCGACCTCACTGGCGGTCTGTTGGGCTCCGATGAGGATGACCCCGAGGCTGCGCCCGCGTTCGGCCACGTCGAGCAGGATCTCTTTGATCGGGCTGTTCCCTTCGCGGGGCGCGTACTTGTTGAGCTCGTCGAGCACCAGGAACAAGAGCTCGGCGGACTGACCCGAGCCCTCCTTGTCATCGAAGGCCTTGCGAACCGTCACGCCGACCGCGAACCGTTTGGCCCGGTCGTGGAGGTTGTGAAGGTCGACGACCGTGACCTGGCGATCGAGATTGATCCGGTTCTTTTCTGGGTCGGGTTGATCACCACGGATGAGCCGCTCGACGTGCCGGACCGAACCCTGGAGTCTGCGCACGAACGCGTTGACGGTTCCACGACCGATGGCAGTCCCGGCCCACACCGGGGCGTCGTCTTCGCTCTGCACCTTCTGGGTGATCAGATCGACCAGGTCGCGGAAGGTCCTCGCTTCCTGACCTTCCAAACGTACCCCTCCATCGCCGGTGGCGATCACGCGTCGGAGTTGAACCATCACGCTGTACACGACCATCGTGTATTGAGCGCGATCGTCCTCCGCATCGGCGAAGAGAAACGGGAGCAGGTCGTCGTGGCAGAACTCTTCGAGGGTCCAGAAGAAAGCGGTGACTCCGGTCGATCGAGAAGCGACGTCGGGCACGGCGGCGCCACCGGGCCGGGGCGGTGCATACACGCTCATCGAGCGAAACGCCTCGGCTGGCAGTCCGAGTTGTTGATAGCGGAGGCGTTGCTCGTCATCGAGGACGGCATTGGCGTGATCGAGGAACAAGAGGTCTTCGCCTTTGACGTTGAAGATCAAGGCCTTGGTATTGACCGCCCGATTGCCGAGCACTCCCGACGTGAAGAGTGAGTGGAGCAAGAAAGTGGCGTAACTCGTCTTGGTGGCGACCCCCGAGATCCCGGAGATGTTCACATGGGCACCGCGCTGGCCGTCGAGAAACTCGAGGTTGACGAAAAGAGGTTCGCCCCCGCGGCTCAGACCCACCGGCAGGCGCTTGTCCATTCGATCGAAGAACAGAGCTTGCTCGCGCTCGGCACCCTTGGCGATCCGGACCGGCTGGCCGGGAAGCGGAGGAACGAACATCTCGGGCTCGAAGCGGGTAGCCGTGATCTGAGCGGACTCCGACACCTCGGCCGGGAGCAGCCCCTGTTCGAT
>DATLEZ010000068.1:0-6735 GCA_035525055.1 Acidimicrobiia bacterium
GGACTGACGTTGAACTACCTGTTGAAGTCGCTTTCGGTGCGACGTCCGGCCTCGTTGCAGGTTGCCACCCTCCTGCTCAAGGAAGGGATCCAGCGAGTCCCGCTTGACGTCAAGTACGTCGGCTTCCGGATCGGACCCGAGTTCGTGATCGGCTACGGGCTCGACTACGCCGGTCTCTATAGAAATCTGCCCTATGTCGGTGTGATAGAAGGTGAACCCGGTTGAGTCCCACTCGCTTGGAGATCGAGAAGATGCTGGCCGACCGCCTCGAGTTTCTCATTGGTGTCGGTCACGACATGAGGTCCCCTCTCACCGGGATCGCCGGGTTCGCGGCGGTGCTAGCCGAGCTCGAATCGGTCGTGGCCGATCCCACAGCCAGCGAAGCCGTTGCCTACATCCGCAAAGAGGCACAGCGATTGGTGGAACTCCTCAACCAGTTGCTCGACTTTGGACAAGTCGAGCAGGGCGGTCCCAATCTCGATCGGGAGCCGATCGACCTGGCACGGATGGCCCGGCAGGCGGTGGAGCCGTGGGTGGTGCGATACCCCAATGTCACCTTCCGGCTCGTCCACCATGGGGACGCCATCGTCGAAGGAGACTTCCTCAAGCTCCACCGCGTCCTCGCCAACCTCCTCGACAACGCAGTACGCCACAGTCCGGGCGGGGGAACGATCACCGTCGATGTCGGCGGCGATGGCTCCGAGGCGTTCCTGTCGGTCACCGATGAAGGGGCCGGTGTTCCGGTTGAAGACCGCCAGCGGGTTTTCCAGCGTTTCGTTCGTCTTGCCAGCGAGACCCATTCCGCTGAGGGGAAGAAGCGGAACCCCGGGATCGGCCTGTACGTAGTGAAGGGCCTGGTCGAGGCCCACGGTGGCTCGGTTGCGGTCGAGGAGGGCGGCGATGAAGGGGTAGGCGCCCGCTTCGTAGTCAGGCTTCCGGTCCGGCGCGATGGCGATCCCCACCTTGACGATCTCGGCTCGTTGGCCCGTCCCTGGGAAACGGAGGCTGTGGGTGGGAAATAGTGTGAGGCGACTTTCTCCATGACCTCCGCGAAGGGTTCCAGTAAGCCCAGACGTCACGTAGCATCCACCGAGACGTGAATCGCACCATCCGCACTCTGGCCATTTACGCCATCGCCATTCTGGCTCTGGCCCTACTCGCCCAACGTTGGTTCGATCAGATCGGACAGCCCCGCGACATCACGATCACCCGGTTCCTGGACCAGGTCAACCGGGGCGAGATCGAAGCTGTCGAGATCCTCTCACGGAGCAATCAGGTCCAAGGTCGATTGGTCGGTTCCCAGCTGCCGGGGGATCGCTACGACGTCGTCGCCGACTACGCCGATGGCTGGGAAGGCGAGCTCAACGAACTCCTGAGAGAAGAGGACGTCTATTACGAGGTCAACAACCAACCGGACGGGCTCTGGGCGATCCTGATAAGCCTGTTGCCGTGGGTTTTCCTGCTCGGATTCATGATCTTCATCTTCATGCAGATGCAGGGGAGCGGCAACCGCGTGATGCAGTTTGGGAAAGCGCGCGCCCGGATGGTCACCAAAGAGCAACCCAAGGTCACGTTCAACGACGTGGCCGGCCTGACCGAGGCGATCGAAGAGCTTCAGGAGATCAAGGACTTCCTCCAGAACCCTGATAGGTACCGGGCCCTCGGCGCCAAGATCCCCAAGGGCGTCCTTCTCTTCGGGCCCCCCGGAACGGGCAAGACCCTCCTCGCCAAGGCGGTGGCCGGTGAGGCCGGTGTGCCTTTCCTCTCGATCTCGGGATCCGATTTTGTGGAGATGTTCGTTGGTGTTGGAGCTTCGCGCGTGCGAGATCTGTTCGAGCAGGCCAAGGGCCATGCTCCGGCGATCGTGTTCATCGACGAGATCGACGCCGTCGGTCGCCATCGTGGTGCGGGTCTCGGCGGCGGTCATGACGAACGTGAGCAGACTCTCAACCAACTGCTGGTGGAACTCGACGGATTCGACACCAACAACGGCGTCATTGTCATCGCAGCTACCAACCGGCCCGACATCCTTGACCCGGCGCTGCTCCGGCCCGGGCGTTTCGACCGACAAATCGTGGTCGATGCTCCCGACATTCTCGGACGCGAGGGAATCCTCAAGGTGCACTCCAAGGGCAAGCCGCTGGGGCCCGATGTCGAGCTCGGCGTCCTCGCCCGCCGCACTCCCGGCTTCACCGGCGCCGATCTGGCCAACCTGATCAACGAGGCTGCCCTGCTGACGGCCCGGAGCCGCAAGACCCAGGTGACGATGCTGGAGATGGAAGAAGCCATCGATCGGGTCATTTCCGGCCCCGAGCGCAAAACCCGGATCATGCCCGAAGACGAACGACGGCTCATTGCCTATCACGAGACCGGTCACGCCCTGGTCGGCTTTGCCCTACCTATGGCGGACCCGGTTCACAAGATCACGATCGTCGCCCGCGGCCGCTCGCTGGGCCACACCCTTGCCCTCCCCACTCACGACAAGTACCTGGTCCGTCGTTCCGAGCTGGTCGACCAACTGGCGATGCTCCTCGGTGGGCGAACCGCTGAGGAGTTGATCTTCAGCGATCCAACGTCCGGTGCGGCCAACGACATCGAGAAGGCAACCCAAATCGCACGGCGAATGGTGATGGAGTTCGGGATGAGCGACAAGCTCGGTCCCATGCAGTACGGACGGGCCGCTTCCGAAGTCTTCCTCGGGCGCGACTACGGCCGCCAGCAGGACTATTCCGACGAGGTTGCTGCCTTCATCGACGAAGAGGTGCGCACCATGATCAACGCCGCCCACGAGGAGGCGCGGATGATCCTTCACGCCCATTCCGCGGCAATGGAACGAATGGTTGCGATCCTGCTTGAGAAGGAGACGGTGGGAACCGACGAGGTGGCCCAGATCTTCTCCGACGTTCCCAAGTGGGAGCACGATCCCGACGGCAGTCTGCGGATTCGGCCCCCGTCACAGCCTCGCCTCGTCGAACCGGGAGTGGCGGCTGCGGTCCCGGTGGATGAGGATGCCGTGACCGGGAGCAAGGCCGCGCCTCGTAAGCCGCGAGTCTTGCCACGTCTCAAGCCGGCCGACGCCCCTGGTTCCTGATCACAAACCAGGTCGCCAGATGGATCAAATCGATTTGGACCGAGTCGATCTGCCGGCCATCGAAGAGGCCATCAGAGCCATCCTGATTGCGATTGGCGAAGATCCCGAGAGGGAGGGTTTGCGCGAGACTCCGCAACGGGTCGCCCGGATGTATGCAGAGATCTTCGATGGGATTCGCCGCGATCCAGGCGACGTCGTCGACGCCTTTTTCGGAGACGAGCACTATCAGGAGATCGTGATGGTGCGCGACATCCCGTTCTACTCCAGTTGTGAACATCATCTGGTGCCCTTCCATGGCAAAGCCCACATCGCCTACATCCCCCAGGGCCGGGTTACCGGACTGTCGAAACTGGCCCGCCTGATAGAAGGATTCGCCCGCCGACCGCAGATGCAGGAGCGGCTGACCGCCCAGGTCGCCGACACTCTGATGGATCGTCTCGACCCCCTCGGTGTGATGGTCGTGATCGAAGCCGAGCATCTCTGCATGTCGATGCGTGGAGTCCGCAAACCCGGATCCATCACCGTCACCTCGGCGGTCCGGGGGAGCCTGGCCACCAACCCTTCGACCAGGGCCGAGGCCATCGCCCTCATGAAGGGCACCTGACCGATGAAGGCCTGATGAGCTCACCCCCGGTCGTGAGGATCTGGAGACTGCGGGGTTTCGATCTAGCGCTCGATCGCCCGCGGATCATGGGTGTCGTGAACGTGACCCCTGACTCGTTCAGCGACGGAGGAGATTTCCTGAACGCCGACGCCGCCATCGAGCACGGATTCCGGCTAATCGAAGAGGGGGCGGATCTGATCGACGTCGGGGGAGAATCGACGAGGCCTGGCGCCGCACCAGTCTCCGTGGAAGAAGAACTCGACCGTGTGGCCTATGTTGTCGAGGCTCTGGCCGCCGCCGGAGGGTTGGTTTCTATCGATACCTCCAAGGCGCCAGTGGCGGCGGGCGCCGTCGAGGCCGGTGCAGTGATCATCAACGACGTGAGCGCCCTGGGCGATCCCGGCATGGCAGCCGTGGCCAGCCACCATCAGGTCGGACTGGTCCTGATGCACATGCAGGGAAGCCCGCAGACGATGCAGACCGAACCCAACTACGACGATGTCGTCAGTGAGGTATCAAGCTTCCTCGTCGAGCGGGCAGCCGCGGCCGAGGCCGCCGGCGTCGAGCGGGGGAGCCTTGCTCTCGATCCGGGGATCGGCTTCGGCAAGACGGTCGACCAGAACCTCCTTTTGCTCCGGGACCTCGGAGTATTTGCCGACCTCGGGTATCCGCTGCTGGTGGGAACGTCCCGCAAATCTTTCCTCGGGAAGATCACGGGACGGTCCGCGCCCGGAGATCGAGACCTGGCTTCCGCCGTGAGCGTTGCCCTCGCCATCGAGCGCGGGGCAAACATCGTGAGGGTCCACAATGTGTCGGCATGCCGAGAAGCGGCCCTTCTCACCCTGGCTATCGTGCGGGGATCGGGAGGGTGACGGTCATCACAGGACTCAAGCCTCGAGGGTTTACCTGGGTAATCGCTGAACGCCTGGCTGTATCCGAGAGGATCGGTGGATACGGTTTTCAGCACCGGAAAATTAGAAGAGAAGAAGAGATCAGCTGGCTCAAGCGTGACGCCGGCATGACTTCAGTGATAACTCTGCTTCCCGGCAACCAGAACCTGCAGGCCTACCGGGACGCCGGGCTGGGCGTCTGCCAGGTCGCCATCGGCGACGAGCCGAGCAAGATCGATATCGAAAAGGTCTTCAAAGCTCTCCACAAGGCACTCGGTGAACCCGCCGCCAAGGTCTTGGTGCACCGCGAAGTAATCGACGACAGCCTCGGGGGATTGTTGGCCGGCTACCTCGTCTGGTCCGGCATGATCGCCCAGCCGATCATGGCGATCGCTCTCGTTCAGGAGATCCTCAAGCGGCCGCTCGGTCCGGAGGGACGCGCTTTCGTCCCGGACCGGGTGTGAAAGTCCGACCCCCAAGGGCGCCCGTGTCCGACTCGATAGCTATCACGGGGATCGAGGTCTTCGCCTACCACGGCGTACTGACCGAGGAGAAGAGGACGGGCCAAAGCTTCCTGGTCGACGTGGAGTTGTCCATGGACCTCGCCTCGGCGGGAGCTTCGGATTCGCTCGCCGAGACTGTCGACTATGGGTTGCTGGCTCAACGAATCCATGACGTTGTGGCGTCGGAGCGATGGGACCTGATCGAACGCGTCGCTACCCGGGTTGCCGAGACAGTTCTCGAGGACACCCGGGTCGGGGCGGTCGTAGTCACGGTCCACAAGCCCGGTGCGCCCATCGCAGTCGGATTCTCCGATGTGTCGGTGACCGTCCGACGGGGTCGGAGCTAGGGGTTGTGGTCCGGGCGGCCATCGGCCTCGGGTCGAACCTGGGAGACCGCCTCGGACTCCTGAGGATGGGGCTCGACGGACTCCGACGGGCAGGAACCCTGCTCGCAGTGTCGTCGCTCTACGAGACCGCCCCCGTTGGAGGACCCGACCAGGATCCCTATCTCAACGCGGTGGGGTTGATCGAGACGACCCTCTCGGCTCCTCTCCTGCTCGCCCACCTTCATGGGATCGAAGCGCAGGCCGGTCGGGTTCGGCAGGAGCGCTGGGGACCTCGAACGCTGGACCTCGACCTGGTGGTTTACGACGAACTGGTGGTCGACAGTCCTGGCCTCGAGTTGCCCCATCCCCGCGCCCATAAGCGAAAATTCGTCCTGGCGCCTCTGGTCGAGGTATGGCCCGAAGCCGCGGTCCGCTCCGGGACGGCTCGGGCGGCCCTCGAAAACGTATCCGACCAGAAGGTCTCTGTGCTGGCCTCCGACTGGAGTGACGGCGTACCCCGCTTCCTCGAACGAGGAGGCGGCTGGGTGGCAAGCCAGGCCCTGCTTCTGACCCTGTGGGCGGTGACGTTCGTAACCAGCGCCGCATTTCCACCCCGAACATGGATGTGGATCGGCCTCCTGCCGGTGTTGGTAGGCGTCTGGATGGCGCTGGCGGCCGTGCCGTCGCTGGGGCCGGGGCTCACGCCCTTTCCGGCACCCAGCCAATCCGGCCAGCTCACGACGACCGGGCCCTACGGGTGGGTGCGGCACCCCATGTACGGGGGGATCCTCCTCATGGTGATCGGAGCTTCGATCATGGGGGGATCGTGGTGGGCAGCAGCGGCTGCAGCGGCCCTGGGCGTCCTGTTCTTCTTGAAGAGCCGGCATGAAGAGCGGTTCCTCCGGATCGCTTACCCGGACTACTCGGACTACTCGAGATCCGTACCGAAGCGGCTCTTGCCGGGAATCATCTAGCCTCCTCCGACGGACCGGTACCCGATCGGACTGGAGCCTCAGGCCTTGAGAACCTTGGACATCATCGTGGCCGCGCCCGGCCGTGCCGGCGGCGCGTTGGCCATCGCCGCCGAGAACGCCAGCCATCGAATCGTCGGCGTGGTCACCAGGACCGGTTCCATGGCCGATCGCTTCTCTCAGATTCCTTACGACGCGGATCTGCCAGACGCCGACTTATTGGTGATCGCCACACGCGATGACCACATCGAATCGACCGCCGTCCGCCTTGCGCCGTTCGCCAGGAATATCCGTGGAGTCGTCCACATGTCGGGCTTCAAATCGATCGATGTCCTGGCACCTTTCGCTCG